>NZ_JBHXCQ010000009.1:94304-238402 GCF_042726295.1 Oerskovia sp. NPDC060338 | reverse complement strand
GTCAAGAAGGGCGCGTCGGCGGTCGGAAAGTGGGCCAGTAAGAACAAGGCCGAGATCATCGGCGGTGTCGTGGGCACCGTCGTGGGGGTCGGGTGTGCTGCGCTCACGGTCGGCTGGGGGTCGGTCGCCTGTGCCGTGGCCGGCGAGGCGCTGGCCGGGGCGATCACGAACACGATCCGCCAGTCGTCATCGGGGAAGCCGTTCTCGTGGAAGTCGTTGGCGGTAGAGACGGCGTTCGGTGGTGCCGGCGGGCTGTTGGGGTTCGGGATCGGTGCTGCGGCTTCGCGGTGGATCGCGCCAGTTGCGAACCGTGCAGTGCAGGGTGCCGTGGCTGCTGCGCGGGCGAGTACCTCGAAGGCTGGGCAAGGGGTCGCCTCCTCGGCGCGGAGCGCGGTGAGCCAGGCTCGAAACAGGGCGGCACAGGTCGCGGGGACGAAGCCGATCCAGGCGAACACGCCCAAGCCGTCGACGGCTCCATCTGGTACGTCGAACGCGCGGCCCGGCGGACCGTCAGCTGGAGCAAAATGCTCGTTCAGTGGTGCGACGGCCGTTCTGATGGCGGATGGATCGGCGAAGCGGATCGATGAGGTCGGCCCGGGGGACAAGGTTGCTTCGACCCCAGAGGAAGCTGGCGGGGAGGGGGCGCCTGCCGGAACTGGTGAGGTCGTTGCTCAGCATGTGCACGACGACGTCATGGTCACTCTCGTCGTGGCAGGAGCGTCGATCACCACGACCGAGGACCATCCGTTCTGGTCCGTGACCGACCAGCGCTTCGAGCGTGCCGACGAACTCGAAGCTGGTGAGGCCGTCCTGACCGCGACAGGGGCTACGGCGAGCGTCGACGGGATCGACCTCGGTAACACGGTCTACGCGCCCGCCTACAACCTCACCGTCACCACCGACCACACGTACCATGTGCTGGCGTGGGCTACGGCGGTCCTTGTTCACAACTGCCCGATCGCGAACGGCGGAAGGTATGGGGATCTGTGGCCCGCTGGAGCGGGAAATATCCCCCGCCAACGCATCGAGCCCTCTCGGCAACCACCGCGGCCCGTCGATTCGGATGGAATACGACGACCATCGCGCACTTTATAGCACTGGGTCATCGCACGCCTCTATGGCTTGGCGAATGAGACAGAGTGAACTGATAGACGCCGGAGATTTCTGTGGTGCCATGCAAATGGACATTGACGACATTCGCTCCCGTTTTGGAAGCAAATACGATGATGCGATCGTGGAGATGTGGATGAGTCTGAGCCAAAATAGGGCTCTTCGCAAATGTGCCTCAGAACAACAGAAACCCTAGACGTATCAGAAAGAGGTGAGATTCGGGTGTCGTTGGACTGGAGAATCGGGATCGCCGAGTGCGGTGACCTGGTGCAAGATGATGACGAGGTTGCTTCCCCCGGCGAGGCGGAGCGCCGGTGGAATCGATATGTCGAGCTGGCTGATTCGGTGACCGGCGACGAAGGTCCGGCTGGCGTTGCTGCGATCGTCTCTTCGTTGAAGGCCGACGAGGACTACGGGGCCTATCAAGCGGCGCACGCGGCCTTGGATCGATTCCCTCAAGCGGACCTCGGGCTGGGGGTGGCCGATGCGGCGAAGGAACTTCTGTCCATCCCTCGTGATAACAGCGGGAATGTTCTGCTAATCCTGGTCCGGGCCGGCTCGGTGGCCGTGGGCGCCTTCAATGAAGCCATTCGGTCAATCGATCCGGAGGTGCGGCTTGCGATTCGCGAGCTTGTCGAGTATCACGAATCTGAGGAATGGCTCGCTGAGGGTGATCTTCAGAACGTACTCCTGATGCCGAGGAAGTAGTTTCGCAGCGTGAATTCGAGAGCCCCACGGGCAGTGCTGTCGATGGGGCTCTCGGTCGTCTTGACGGCGACCTCGGGCCGACGCGCCGCGGGTACATGACGCGTGTGCGGCCGAGGAGAGCTTTCGTGATCCTGTGTGGCGAGGTCTGGCACTCGGCGGTGACGTTGAGCGGCCGGCGTCGGATGACTGAGGTTGCTGTGGCGCACGTGATGAGGCCGCCCGTTCGTCGTGGTGGAGGGTTCGAGCTGTGGTCCGACGCGTGGCTGTGGGTGGCAGCGGCCCCCTCACCAGGGTCGCTGGCCGACTCCCCGGAGATGCCCCTCGGAGTCGATCTCGGTCTGCTGCGCGTGGGCGCCAACTGCGAGACGGCGTCGGGCGGGGTCGTGTGGATGGCCGGCACGGCACGCGAACGGCGCGGCGCCACGGCAGGTCATGTCTGGGTGTAGGAGGGTGGTGCGCAGGGTCCTGTGCGTGCGGACGTCGTGGCGGACCCGCACGTCCCGACGTTCTTCTCCGAACGAAGCGCTCTGCCGATCAGCCGGGTGCGTGAGGTGATGGACGAGTTCGTCTTGGAGGACTCCGGGGAACGCCCGCGGTCTGTCTCGTGGGTGGCTGGACGGCTCGACGGAAGCCGGATGGACGAGTCCCGACCGCAGACCTCGCTCGCCAGCGACGACCCGTGGGGGTGGCGTCGTGCTGATCAGACGCTCCTGCGGCGTCGCAGCGCCATGCGTGATCCCGGAGTCCGGGCCTGACGGGTAGGAAGTGAGAGGTCCCGGCGACCGGAAACGTTTGAGTGGGCTCGGAGCGACGCGAGCGGACGACGGCTGGGGAGTAGGGGAATCGGATGAGCGAGCGCCTGTACCGTCGCCTTTGACCTGCCGGACAAACGTTACGTGCAGCACAGGGGTCGGCGTAGAGCGACTCTGGACCGAGAAGTCCGCCAGGCTAGAGGTGCGCGTTCTGAACGTCCCCTTCTACGTGAGGGGCATCTCTTTCGGTGATGTCGTGCGCATCCGGCCTGACCATGAGCGCAGGGAGTTTCGTCTTCGAGGAGCTGATCTCTGAGTCGGGCAGCTCGTCGCTGCGCATCATCCTCAGGGAGGGGCGGGCAGAAGGGCAGGTCGCCGCCATGCTGCGCGCTGCAAACTGCGAGTGGGAGGTTGGCCCGCCGGGAATCTCCCTCTGGGCGATCGATGTGCCCGCCCACGTCAACTATGCATCCGTCCGGGCAGACCTCCTCAACCTGGCGGAGGCCGGCACGTCGACCTTGAAGAAGGCGCGATCTCGGCGCTTCATCGAGAGGGGCTCGGGTAGAGGCTGCCCGCCCACCGGCTTCCTGGTTGACTCGGGGGAGGGGGCCGTGCACACGGCACCGTCGCTTCGCCAAGGAGGCAGCCTCATGGACACCCTGCACGTCGACCTGCTCGTCATCGGCTTCGGCAAGGGCGGCAAGACGGTCGCCGCCGCGACGGGGCGGCGTGGGCTGCGTGTGGCGATGGTCGAGCAGTCCGACCAGATGTACGGCGGGACGTGCATCAACATCGGGTGCGTGCCGACCAAGGCGCTGGTCCACGACGCCGAGTCACGCAGGCCCGGCGACACGCCCGCGGACTGGTATGCGCGCGCGGTCACCCGCAAGGCCGACCTGACCGCGCTGCTGCGGGGCAAGAATTTCGACATGCTCGACGTGATCGACTCTGTGACCGTCGTGACGGGACGCGCAACGTTCGTCGGGCCGCGCGAGGTCGAGGTCCGCGCGGGCGACGACGTCCTGCGGATCGACGCCGAGACCGTCGTGATCGACACGGGCTCCGAGCCCGTGATCCCCGACATCCCGGGAGTCGAGGGGAGCTCGCGGGTGGTGACGAGCACCGAGCTCATCGCGACCGAGGAGCTCCCGCAGCGCCTCGTCGTCGTGGGCGGCGGGTACGTGGGCATCGAGCTGGCGGGCATGTACGCCCAGTTCGGTTCGCAGGTCACGGTCCTCGAGTCGGCAAGCCGAGTTTTCGGTCGGGAGGACGACGACGTCGCGGACGCCGCACGCGCCATCCTGGAACGCCAGGGCGTCACGTTCCTCACCAGCGTGCGGGCGACCTCGATCCAGGACGCCGACGACGGCGCGACGGTCACCTACGAGGCGGTGCCGTCGGCGGGCGCGTCGAGCGTGACGCCAGGAGGTGCCGTGACCGGCGACCTGGTCCTGCTCGCCGTGGGGAGGCGTCCCGTCGCCGCAGGGCTGGGGCTCGACGTCGCGGGGATCCGCACCACGGACCGGGGTGCGGTCGAAGTCGACGACCACCTGCGGACGAATGTCCCCGGGGTGTACGCCGTCGGGGACGTCAACGGCGGCCCGCAGTTCACATACATCTCGCTCGACGATTCGCGGATCGTGCTCGACCAGCTCGTGGGGTCGGGGGAACGGTCGACCGCGGACCGGGAAGCCGTGCCCTACACGGTGTTCGTCTCGCCGCCTCTCGCGCGCGTGGGCCTCACCGAGCGGGAAGCGCGTGCAGCAGGCCACGACGTGCTCGTGGCGAGCAAGGCGGTCGCCGCCCTCGCCGCGATGCCGCGGGCGCGGATCGTCGAGCAGACCGACGGCCTCATGAAGTTCGTCGTGGACGCGACGAGCGGCCTCGTGCTCGGCGCCGCGCTCCTGTGCGTCGACTCGCAGGAGCTGATCAACACGGTCGCGCTCGCGATACGGCACGGCGTCAGCGCCGCAGAGCTGCGCGACGCGATCTACACCCACCCGTCCTCGACCGAGGGGTTCAACGAGGTGCTGGCGTCGCTCGCCTGAGGGCGAGCCTGAAGAGTTGGATACCGGGCATCGGCGTGGTGGCTTCTCGCTCGAGGTCGACACGCGAAGTGTTCGGTCTAAGACGGACTGGACGTCAGGGTCTGGGCGCCTTGGACGAGCGCTCGCTGGATGTGTTCGACGCCATGAGGGTGTGGGCGTCGGACACTGTCGGCAGCGCGAACTCCAGCATCTCGCGTGTGTCGGCGTCGTCGAAAAGGGAGAGACTGACCTGCCACACTGACCTCGGCGATCAGAATCTGGCCGGTTAGGCGTGGATGCATCGTGCGTTGGCGACGGCCGCGTGCGGTGTGACACGAGAGTGAACAGGGGAGTGCAGGATGACACCGGCGCATGAGGCGGTCGAGCACGGGGACCTTCTCCGCCTTCGAGACCTGTTGGACGGTGGAGTCGACGTCGAGGAGATCGAAGGTGGCCTGACGCTGCTGCAGCATGCGATCGACGTCGAGCTGGACGGACATGTCCAAAGCGGAGAGCCGCTACAGGTCAACGTCACGGCCTACCTGCTCGCTCGGGGCGCCGATCCACTCGCCTCGTCCCTTGCACCTGGTGGATCGGCACTTCACATGGCACGACTGGGTGGACACTGGCTCGCGGTTGCGCTGATCGAGTCGACCGCGAAGCGCCGACACTGACGAGTGTCTCCGACGATGTGGCGGCAGGTTCTCAACTGCTGAGTCCGCCCAATCAGGGAACGGGGGGATAACGGAGTTCGCGATTGCGAGTGGCGGTGGTGTTGGAGCGCTCCCAGGACCTGCTGCCACACCGATTGGAGTGATGGAATGATTGTCAAGTCCGCTCGTGATGAGAAGTTCCCCTGCCCGTGCTGCGGGTATCGAGTCTTCGATAGCGGGCCGGGATCCCAGTTGATCTGCCCGGTTTGCTTCTGGGAAGACGATGAAACACAGCTCCGCTGGCCGCTACTTGAAGGCTGTTCGAATAAGGTCTCGTTGGTGGAGGCTCAGGCGAACTATCAGCTTCTTGAGGCCTCGGAGGAGAGATTTCTGACTAAAGTTAGAGGTGCTGAGGAGTGCGAGTTTCGTTCTCCGTGCTGGCGGGTAATCGATATGTCTCGGGACGTCTTCGAAGCGACGCTTGAAAGCTGGCGCCCCTGGCCGGAGGACCGAGTTGTTCTCTACTGGTGGACCCCTCAATTCTGGAATTTGCATCCTCGGCTTGGCTGATTGCAGGGTGGAATTGTAAGGTGTGGCGAACTGACTCCTCGGGCTGACGTCCCGCAGGTACATGGCAAGTGGGGTAGAGGAGTGGGCTCGTGATCTAGGTGCTGTTCGGAGACGACTGGCACTCGGCGGTGACGGCGAGCGGCTGGCGGAAATTGGCTCATGTTGCTCTGGCGCACGTGACGCGGCCGCCCGTTCGTCGTGGTGGAGAGTTTGGGCTCTGGTCCGAAGCGTGGCTGTGGGTGGCAGCGTCTTCCACGGCGGGCTCGATGGTCGACTCGCCGACGATGCCGCTGGGGGTCAATCTCGGGCTGTTGCGCGTGGGGGCCAACTGCGAGACCGCGTGGGGCGGGATCGTGTGGATGGCTGGCGCGGCACGCGAGCGTGGATCGGCACTTCCCATGGCGCGACTGGGTGGACACTGGCTCGCGGTTGTATCCGCACGTCTATGAGCACAACGGGAGGACATGGTTGGCTGTCGACAATTGGAACAACCTGAATTCGGAAGCTCCCCATGGTCCGCACTGGGACGTTTGCGAAGCCAAGCAGGGTGGCCAGAAGGACACTCTTGGCCGCCTTCGTGTTTCGAGCGGGAAGGCGAAGGCGAACTATGGTGGAGTCCCCTGTGTCTGATGTTGCGAAGAGGGCTGAAAATGCTCGTTGGAGGAGGAGAGCGAAGATGGCCGGCGCGGCAATCTCCACGGCCTTTGGTGATCATGGTTATCAATTGGTGGGTGAATGGTGTGACTTCGAGGAGTCGGCCCGGCTGAACAGGGCTGCTGTCGAGCTCGGCGGCTCTCGCGAGCGAGTCATTCAACGATGGTTGAACAAGGAGAGTCTTGACGAGGTCTCACGGTCATGCGACCTGACGCCATTGCGTGGCGAGCGGCTTGTCGTCTTGACTATGGATCTTCCTGGAGTGGCATGGATTGAGGTTTCGCCAGGTATTGTTCAGTCTGATCTGGTTCCTTTCGCGGTAAGGTGGATGACAGATGGATTCGTCCTCTGTGCTCCTGAGCGTGCTTCGCTACTCAGCGTCGATGTCGAGGAAGTGGCGGGTGCTTCCATCATTGAGACCACTTTGGTGGGGGGCGGGCTCGGGGCTTTGGGTGCGAATCTGGTTGCGCGAGGGCCGAAGCCGCTTCGTATGGGAAGTTTGTAGATGTCCAGAAACTCCCGGGTTTCCGCACGGTGGTGCACATTCTCGTCAGCGGGCTAGAATTATCAACGGGATCTGAGGGAACGATATGATTTTCCAGCGCGCTGACGTGGACCTGGTGATGGATCGACTCTATGGAGCTTGTGTGGCCAGGTTTACTTTTGGGCTCGTGGTCGTGTCTGCGCCCGCTAGCACCGATGCGCACAGTGATTGGGATCCGAGCGTGCAGCCACTTCACGCCGGGCCGGATTCTCTCTACGTATCGATCCGACCGGCGGCGGGCGGATTGGTGAGTATTGCGTGCGTAGAAGGCCCGTATGCACCCGAGGGGGTTGGTCGGCTGTACACCGGAGACCTCGTCCTTCCGGGTGCAAGCCTAGCCATCTATGATCCAGATGGGGCTGTCGACCTCCGTCTGCCCGTTGCGAGAGAGCGAAACACCGTTGACGTGTATGGGGATGATCCGGAGGAATCATCAAAGCTCTGGATCGTACTCACGGAGATGCACTGATTCTAGTCGGCGCGAGCCGAGGAGCGGCGTTTCAGGATCTGCACCGTTCTCTCCATCAACTCCATCGGGATCGGCGCCTGCGGGGCTCGCGGCGGGGCCCGTCGGCTCGCGCCGGTGGTGAACCGTGCGGTACTGGGCATCGTGGGTGTCCGAGTGAGCGCTCCGAACGGCGGGGCACTGAAGTAGTGAACAAGTTCTCCCGCCAACTATCGTTGGGCAAAGGGATTTTGGTCGTGATGCAGGAGATCATGCCGGGTCGGCATCGGATGGCTCGCGTCTGGATGGGTGTCGGTGCCCCAGCGGAGCTCGGTAAAGTTGCCCGGTGAGGCGTGGAATGCTCCGCGGTTGGGGGCTGACGTCCCGCAGGTATTTGGCGAGTGTGGGGTAGAGGAGTGGGCTCGTGATCTACCTGCTGTGTGGCGAGGTCTGGCACTCGGCTGTGATGTCAAGTGATCGGCAGCGGTTGGCTGATGTTGCTGTGGCGCACGTAATGAGGCCGCCCGTTCGTCGTGGTGGAGGGTTCGAGCTGTGGTCCGACGCGTGGCTGTGGGTGGCAGCGGCCCCCTCACCAGGGTCGCTGGCCGACTCCCCGGAGATGCCCCTCGGAGTCGATCTCGGTCTGCTGCGCGTGGGCGCCAACTGCGAGACGGCGTCGGGCGGGGTCGTGTGGATGGCCGGCACGGCGCACGAGCGGTACGGCGCCACGGCAGGTCAGGTCTGGGTGTCGGACGGTGGTGCGCAGGGTCCTGTGCGTGCGGACGTCGTGGCGGACCCGCACGTCCCGACGTTCTTCTCCGAACGAAGCGCCCTGCCGATCAGCCAGGTGCGGGAGGTACTGAACGAATTCGTCACGGAGGACTCCGGGGAACGCCCGCGGTCTGTCTCGTGGGTGGCTGGACGGCTCGACGGAAGCCGGATGGACGAGTCCCGACCGCAGACCTCGCTCGCCAGCGACGACCCGTGGGGGTGATGTCGTGCTGATCAAACGCTCTGGCGGCGTCGCGGCGCCGCCGCAGGTCTCGGTGTCGGCGCGATTGCCTCGTGGGTGCTCGTACCGGCCCGCGGTGGACGAGCCGGACAGGTCCGCCTGTCGAGGACTTGTGATGCGCCTCGTCGCGTCCGCGGTAGCGCTCTTCGCACAGGCACGACGAGGTCGTGCCTATCCTCTCTTGGCCAGGACCGTGACGCTACGTCGGTAGCGGGTAGTTCACCGCCGCTCGTTGCCTCGACGGTAGTTCCCGGTCGCCCGCGCCAGCAGGTGCTGGGTCCGGTCCGCGTCGGCCGTCGCGAGCGCGGTGATCAACCGTGCGGCCCGGGCGCCGGAGATCGTCGCGACGAGCCGCCCGCCCCGGTAAGCGAGGACGGTCCCGGACGCCGTGACGCGGTGGTCGAACGGGTCCTCGACGAGGCGCCCGCGTGCGTCGGGCGGGCCGGATCTGCTCATGCGGTGACCATAGCCAAGGGCGCGCAGAGCGCGCCAGGTGATTGACGTCGCCGGGCAGCGAGGGCCGGACCACCCGTCGCGCGTCCCGGACAGCGATCCGCATGGACGACATCCGTCCACGATGCGTGCTTTGCGGCGGATCCTTTGCCGTACCGATACCGTGCAGCCATCCGAGCAAGGAGGTCAGCATGCGCATCGGCGTGCCCAGAGAGACCCGTCCCGGCGAGCGGCTCGTCGCCGCGACGCCCCGGACCGTGGCCCAGCTCGTGGGCCTGGGGTACGACGTCGTGGTCGAGCGCGGCGCCGGTGAGCGCGCGAGCTACCCCGACGAGGCGTACACGGACGCGGGCGCGAGCCTGGGCGACGCGGCGCAGGCGTGGGGAGCGGACGTCGTCACGGCCGTCAACGCCCCTTCGGCCGCGCAGGTCGCGGCGCTGACCCAGGGGCAGATGCTGATCGCGATGCTGGCCCCCAGCTCGAACGAGGCGCTCGTCCAGCAGCTCGCGGACCACGGTGTCACGGCCCTGGCGCTCGACGCGGTGCCGCGCATCTCGCGCGCGCAGTCGCTCGACGTGCTCAGCGCGATGTCGAACGTCGCGGGGTACCGCGCCGTGGTCGAGTCGGCCGAGGAGTACGGCGGCATGTTCGCCGGCCAGGTCACCGCGGCGGGCAAGACGGCCCCGGCGTCGGTGTTCGTGATCGGCGCGGGCGTCGCGGGTCTCGCGGCGATCGGCACTGCCGCGAGCCTGGGCGCGCAGGTGCGGGCGTTCGACGTGCGGCCCGAGGTCGGTGAGCAGATCGAGTCGATGGGCGCCGAGTTCGTCCAGGCCGAGGGCGCGCGCCAGGAGGTCAGCACCGACGGCTACGCGAGCGCGCTGACGGCCGAGCAGGAGCGCCTCACCGGCGAGATGTACGCGGCGGAGAGCGCGCGCGCCGACATCGTCATCACCACGGCGCTCGTGCGGGGACGCGCCCCGCGCACCCTCAGCGCCGAGATGGTCGCCGCGATGCGGCCCGGCAGCGTGATCGTGGACCTCGCGGCTTCGGGCGGCGGGAACTGCGAGCTCACGGTGCCGGGGGAGCGCGTCGTCACGGACAACGGCGTCGTGATCCTGGGCTACACGGACCTCACGAGCCGCATGCCCAAGCACACGTCGCAGCTCGTCGGCACGAACATCGTCAATCTGCTCAAGCTCCTGACCCCCGGCCAGGACGGGCAGGTCGTGCTCGACCTGGACGACGAGGTGCTGCGCGGCATGACGGTCGCGCGCGCGGGCGAGGTCCTGTGGCCGCCGCCCCCGGTCGCCGTCTCGGCCGCGGCCCCCGCGGCCCCGGCAGCGCCCGTGGTCGACGAGGCCCAGGCTGCACTCGACGCCGCGACGGCCCTCGACGAGGCCCGACGGCGCGGCACCCGCCGGGCGGTCGGGTACGCCCTGGCCGCGGTGCTGGCCGCGCTGGCCATCACGTTCTCGCCGCCCGCGTTCGTGGGGCACTTCACGGTGTTCGCGCTCGCGGTCGTCGTGGGCTACTACGTGATCTCCAACGTGAGCCACTCGCTGCACACCCCTCTCATGGCCCAGACGAACGCGATCTCCGGGATCATCCTGGTCGGCGCGCTCCTGCAGATCGGCGACTCGAGCTGGGTGGTCACCACGATCGCCTTCGTCGCGGCCGCCCTGGCCTCCGTCAACATCTTCGGTGGGTTCCTCGTGGCCTACCGCATGATCGGCATGTTCCGGAAGGAGGCCTGACCCGTGCTGACCTCCCTGGTCCAGGCTGCTTACGTCATCGCAGCCGTCCTGTTCATCCTCAGCCTCGCGGGCCTGTCCAAGCAGGAGACGGCCCGTCGCGGCAGCCTGCTCGGCATGACGGGCATGGGGCTCGCCCTCGTGGCCACGGTCGCGCTCGCGCTGCAGGACAGCGAGCGTCCCGTCATGGTGACGCTGCTGCTCATCTGCATGGTGTTCGTGATCGGCGCGGTCGTCGGGACGTGGCGTGCGCGCAGCGTCGAGATGACGCAGATGCCGGAGATGATCGCGCTCCTGCACAGCTTCGTGGGCCTCGCTGCGGTCCTCGTCGGGTTCAACTCGTACCTGACCGAACAGGGCGACGTGGTGCACCTGGTCGAGGTCTTCCTCGGGGTGCTCATCGGCGCCGTGACGTTCACGGGCTCGATCGTGGCCTACCTCAAGCTGTCGGCGCGCATCCGGTCGAACCCGCTCATGCTGCCGGGCCGCAACTGGTGGAACCTCGGGGCGCTCGTCGCCTCGGGCGGACTCATGGCCTGGTTCATCGCGGGCCACGGTCTGCTGCCGCTGATCCTCATGACCGTGGTCGCGCTCGCGCTCGGCTGGCACCTGGTCGCCTCGATCGGCGGCGGCGACATGCCGGTCGTCGTGTCGATGCTCAACTCGTACTCCGGGTGGGCCGCGGCGGCAGCGGGCTTCATGCTCAGCAACGACCTGCTCATCATCACGGGAGCCCTGGTGGGCTCCTCGGGTGCGATCCTCAGCTACATCATGTGCAAGGCCATGAACCGGTCGTTCGTCAGCGTGATCCTGGGCGGGTTCGGAGCGGAGGGCGGACAGGTCGTCGCCTCTGACCAGGACTACGGCGAGCACCGCGAGGTGCAGGCGGCCGAGGTCGCGGACCTGCTCAAGCACGCGCGCACGGTCGTCATCACGCCGGGTTACGGCATGGCGGTGGCCAAGGCGCAGTACCCGGTCGCGGACCTGGTGCGCCGACTGCGTGAGCGGGGGGTCGACGTCCGGTTCGGCGTGCACCCGGTCGCGGGGCGTCTGCCGGGGCACATGAACGTGCTGCTCGCCGAGGCCAAGGTGCCCTACGACATCGTCCTCGAGATGGACGAGATCAACGACGACCTGCCGGACACCGACGTGGTGCTGGTGATCGGCGCCAACGACACGGTCAACCCTGCGGCGCTCGACGACCCGGGCTCACCCATCGCAGGCATGCCCGTGCTCGAGGTCTGGAAGGCCAAGCAGGTGATCGTGTTCAAGCGGTCGATGGCCACGGGGTACGCGGGAGTCCAGAACCCGCTGTTCTTCAAGGACAACACCGCGATGCTCTTCGGAGACGCCAAGGATCAGGTCGACCACATCATCCAGGCGCTCTGAGGTCCGGCGCGGGAGTGCGAACCCGCGCCGGACGCAAGGGGGAGGAGGTGAGCGACGTCGTCAGGCAGGGCGACGTGGCTCACCTCTTCGACGTCCTCCGGGAGTCCACGGCCCGACGGCGGCGCCCACCGCGGGCCGTCCGCTCGCCGTGCCGTCCGCACGGGGTGAGCATGGTCCCGACAGCCCGACAGCCCGACAGCCCGGAGGACCCCATGGACAAGGTCGACCTGCGCAAGGAGTACCGCGAGCTGTACTCACCGCCGCGCGAGTTCGTCCGGGTCGTCGTGCCGCCCCTGAACTACCTGCAGATCGACGGCGAGGGCGACCCCAACTCGGCCCCGGCCTACGCCGAGGCCGTCGAGGCGCTGTTCTCGCTCGCGTACGCCGTGAAGTTCGCGAGCAAGAAGGACCTGGGCAGGGACTACGTCGTCGGGCCGCTCGAAGGCCTGTGGACCGCCGAGGACCCCGCGGCGTTCGTGCGCCGCGACAAGGACGCGTGGAGCTGGACGCTCATGGTCCTGCAGCCCGGCTGGCTCGACGACGCGTTCGTCGCGGACGTGGCCGAGGCGACGCGTCGCAAGAAGGGGTTGCCGGCGCTCGATCGCGTACGGTTCGCCGCGTACGACGAGGGCGACTGCGTGCAGGTCCTGCACGTGGGCTCCTACGACGACGAGGCGCCGACGCTCGCGCGGCTGCACGACGAGTACCTGCCCGAGCACGGGTTGACGTTCGACGGGCCGCACCACGAGGTCTACCTCAGTGACGTGCGCCGGACGGCACCCGAGAAGCTCAGGACGGTGCTGCGGCAACCGGTGCGTGCGCTCGACGGGGCATGACGGGTCGCGTCAGGAGGCACGAGCCCCGTGCCCCGCTCGTCCTGGCGCGGACCGGGGGAGTGCTCAGACCTTGCGGAGCTGGTTGAACATGGGGCAGTCGAACGGGTCGCGTGCCGCGAGGCCCACCCGGTTGAGGTAGCGGACCACGATCGCGTAGGACGCGAGCAGGTTGGTCTCGGTGTACGGCATGCCCAGGCGTGCGCAGTGCTCGCGGACCATGAGCCGGGCCTTGGCGAGGTGCGGGCGGGGCATGCTCGGGAACAGGTGGTGCTCGATCTGGTAGTTGAGCCCGCCCATGAGGACGTTCATGACGCGGCCGCCCGTGATGTTGCGCGAGGTCAGGACCTGCTTGGACAGGAAGTCGAGCTTGCTGTCCGCGGGGATGATCGCCATGCCCTTGTGGTTGGGCGCGAACGACGCCCCCATGTACACACCGAACACTGCGAGCTGTACACCGAGGAACGCGAACGCCATGCCGATCGGCAGGAACCAGAAGACGACCCCCACGTAGAGCGTGAGGCGCAGCGCGATCGTGACGAGCTCCAGGGTCCGGGCGCGGCTCTTCGCCGACGCGAGCAGCGAGCGGATCGAGATCATGTGCAGGTTGATGCCCTCGAGCGTGAGCAGCGGGAAGAACAACCAGCCCTGGTGGCGGGTGATGAGGGCGAGGAAGCCCTTCTGCTCGGCCGCGCTCTCCTCGAGGAAGGAGATGGTGTCGGTCTCGATGTCCGGGTCCTTGCCGACCCGGTTCGGGTTCGCGTGGTGACGCGTGTGCTTGTTCATCCACCACGAGTAGCTGATGCCGACGACGCCGTTGGCCAGGAACCGCCCCACGCGGTCGTTCGCAGGACCCGACGTGAGGATGGTGCGGTGCGCGGCCTCGTGCGAGAGGAACGCGAACTGCGTGAGGATCAGGCCCAGCGCGCCCGCGATGAGGAGCTGGAACCACGAGTCGCCCAGCAGGACGAACCCGGCGACGGCCCCGCCCAGCGCGACCGTCAGGATCGCCGCGACCCAGCCGTAGTAGCCGTGCGTGCGCTCGAGCAGACCCGCCTCACGGATGCGCTTGGACAGCTCGGTGTAGGTGCTGGTGACGCTGGTCCCGTCGCCGGTACGTGGCTTGGTCGGGCGGAATCCGGGGCGGACGGCAGTGTCGGTCATAGTCCCTCACAGGGGCCGGGTTCGACTTCCCAGCCGCGGAGGTGAGCGAGTTGCCCGTTGTACAGATGGACCGAGTCTACGTGCGACTTCACGATCCGCGTGGAGAAAGGACGAAGGTCCGGTGCGGACCCGACCAGGTCTGCACCGGACCGGAGGCGTCGTGCGGCCCGGTCGGCACGCCGACGCGCTGCAGACCGGGCCCGTCAGGCGTGAGGCGCCGGCGTCGCGCGGGCCGTGCCGAATGCCGTGTACACGGCCGCGATGTCGTCGCCGCCGTGCCCGCGCGCGGCCGCGCTCGCGTAGAGGTCTGCCAGCGCGTCGAGCAGCGCGGGGTCGAGGTGCGCCTGGGCCGCTGCCTCGGAGATGAGACCGATGTCCTTGCGGAGCCCGTCGAGCGCGAACTGCGGCGCGAACTCGCCCGCGATCATCTCGGCCCCCTTGAGGTGGGCGTAGGGGGAGTCGGACGCGCCGCCCGCGATGGCGTCCAGGAACAGGTGGGGGTCGATCCCCTCGGCACGAGCCAGGGCGATCGACTGTGCCGTGCCCGCGGTGATCGTCGCGAGCCACGCGTTGCACGCGAGCTTGAGCGCGGTGCCCTGGCCCACCTCGGTGCCTGCGATCACGACCTTGGCCGAGATCGCGTCGAGCACGGGGGCGATACCGGCCAGGACGTCGGGGTCTCCCGCCGCGAGCACGGCGAGGTTCCCCTCCTCGGCGGGCTGCTTGGTACCGAGCAGGTTCGCCTCGACCAGGGTGACGCCGAGCTGTCGCGCGCGCTCGACGACGAGGGCCGTCCCCTCGCGCCCGATCGTCGACGCCTGGACCCACACGGCCCCCGTGCCGACCGAGGGGCCGGCGGCGTCGAGGACATCGAGGACCGCGGCCGTGTCGAACAGGATGCTCAGCACGACGTCGGCACCGTGCGCCGCCTGCGCGGCGGTCGGGGCCACGAGCGCTCCGGCGTCGGCGAGCGGCGCGGCGCGCGATGCAGTGCGGTTCCACACCGTGACGTCGAAGCCCTCGCGCAGCAGCGAGTGCGTCACCCCGGTCCCCATGGTCCCGGTGCCCAGCACGGTGACGGTCGGCAGGTCGCTCATCAGAACTCCTCGTGCTCGTCGGAGTCGCGCGCGGCGTCCTCGCCGCGGTCGAGACCCGCGATCCGGGCCATGTCGTCCTCGGTGAGGGCGAAGTCGAAGATCTCGGCGTTGGAGCGCTGGCGCTCGGCGCTCGCGGACTTGGGGATCGTCACGATGCCCTGCTGGACGTGCCAGCGCAGCACGACCTGTCCGGCGGAGCGGCCGTGGGCCGAGGCGATCTCCTGGATCACGGGTTCGGTCAGGACGCCTTCCTCCTGTCCGAGCGGGCTCCAGCCCTCGACCGTGATGCCGCGCTCGGTGAGGTACCGCCGCAGGTCCGTGCGTGCGAGCGCGGGCGAGAGCTGGATCTGGTTCACGGCCGGGACGTGGCTCGTCTCCGCGATCAGCCGGTCGAGGTGGTGCTCGCGGAAGTTCGAGACGCCGACGCTGCGGACCAGGCCCTCGGCGGCCAGGTCGAGCATCGCGCGGTACGACTCGACGTACCGGTCGAGGCAGGGGAGCGGCCAGTGGATCAGGTAGAGGTCGACGTAGTCGAGCCCCAGCCGGTCGAGGCTCGCGTGCAGTGCGTCCCGCGTCGCGTCGTACCCCTGGTCCGCCCCGCGGAGCTTGGTCGTGACGAACAGCTCGGCGCGGTCCACGCCCGACGCGGCGATGCCCTGCCCGACGCCCACCTCGTTCTCGTAGCGGGACGCGGTGTCGACGAGCCGGTACCCGAGCCCGATCGCGCTCTCGACCGCCCGCGCCGAGGCGTGGTCGTCGAGCGGCCAGGTGCCCAGGCCCAGCAGGGGCATGGGGTGGCCGGAGGACAGCAGGGTGGTGGGGATGGTCATGGAGCGCGCCTCACGTCGTACGGGACCGGACCCTCTCGACCCTAGGCGCGTGCCGCCGTCGTGCAACGTGGAGAACCGTGCCCGACGGCGCCGCGCCCCCGGGTGCGCGCCTCGCCCAGGGAGAGACTCAGGACGCGTGGCGGAACGTCTGGCGGTAGTCGGTCGGCGGGACGCCGACCGCCCGCCGGAAGTGGTGGCGCAGCAGCGCGGCCGAACCGAACCCGCTCAGGCGCGCGATCTCCTCGAGGTCGAGGCCCGACTCCTCGAGCAGCGTCCGCGCGTGGTGGACGCGCTGGGTCGCGAGCCACTGCATGGGGGTGGTCCCGGTCTCGGCGACGAACGTCCGCGCGAACGTGCGTGCCGACAGGTGGGCGCGGCGCGCGAGGTCCTCGACGGTCTGGGGCTCGTCGAGGTGCTCGTCCATCCAGGCGAGCACGTCGCGGATGCTCTGCTCCTCGCACTGCGGCACGGGGCGGTCGATGTACTGGCGCTGGCCGCCGTCGCGCTGGGGAGGGACGACCATGCGGCGCGCGATCGCGTTGGCCGCTGCGCTGCCGAACTCCTTGCGCACGATGTGCAGGCACGCGTCGATCCCCGCGGCCGTGCCCGCGCTCGTGATGATGTCGCCGTCGTCGACGAACAGGACGTCCGGGTCCACCTCGACCTGCGGGTAGCGGGCCGTGAGCTCGTCGGCGTGGCGCCAGTGGGTCGTGATGCGGCGCCCGTCGACGAGCCCCGCCTCGGCGAGCAGGAACGAGCCCGAGCAGACGCTCAGCAGGACGGCGCCGCGCGCGTGTGCTGCGCGCAGGGCGTCGATGATCTCCTGCGGGTACTCGTCGCGGATGGTCATCGCGGGGACCGCGACCAGGTCCGCGTCCTCGAGCGCGTCGAGACCGTGGTCGGGGATCAGCGAGGCGCCCATGCTCGTGCGGACAGGGACTCCGGCGACCGGGCCGCAGACGCGGAAGTCGACGAGGGGCACCCCGTCGTCCGTGCGGTCGAGGCCGAAGACCTCGCACACGACGCCGAACTCGAACGGGGCCAGTCCGTCGGCGACGACGGCCGCCACTGTGCGCAACATCCTTCGACGCTACGCCGCTGGCAGGATCTTGTCGATACCTGTCTCTCCTGCCACTCGTGCGCGCCGCGCGGCCGGACCAGGGTGGAGGCATGGACATCGTGGAGCTCGTGATGAGACTGGTCGTGATCGCGGCGCTCGTGGCGCCGCTCGTGGTGATGGCGGTGCGGCGCCCGCCGGCAGGAGGTCGGTTCCCCGCCGGGACGAACGACGGATGGACCCTGCCACCGGCCGGGCGGGGCGACCCGCGCCAACAGGTGGACGTGGTCGGCACGCGCGGTCCTCGGGGGTGAGACCTGCGTCGCACGGCCCCGGCGTGGCGGGTTGTGCCGGATTAGTGCGGTACGGGAACATTTGCCCATGGCCCCCCGACGACGTGACCATGTCCCTGCCGTTGCCCTCCTGCTGACCGCTTCGCTGCTGGCTCTCGCGGCGTGCTCGGCGCCTCCGGAACCGGACCCGGCGATCGAGGTCGTCGAGCAGGACGGGGCGTTCGACCCCCTGGCGATCACGCTGACCGGGCTCGGTGCGGGACGCGAGGTGCGCCTGGTCGCGACGACGGACCTCGACGGGGCGGCGATGTCGTCGCGGGCGACGTTCGTGGCCGACGAGGACGGCCGGGTCGACCTCACGACGACCGCCCCGACCGAGGGGTCGTGGACGACGGTCGACGCGATGGGGCCGTTCTGGTCCATGACGGGCAGCAGGCTCGGTATCGAGGCAGGGAGCGTAGACCACTCGGTGACGCTGTCGTTGAGCGCCGACGGCGAGCCCCTCGCCGAGACGGTCGTCGAGCGGACGGGCTACGGCGCGGACGTCGAGGTCCGCGACGTGACCGACGACGCCATGGTGGCCGCGTACGCCGTGCCGGCCGGGCTCTCGGCTGACGCCGCGTTGCCGGCCGTGCTCGTCTTCAGCGGGTCGGATGGGGGGCTGAGCAATGCCCGAGCTGCGGCCACCTCGTTGGCCGCGCTCGGCTACCCGGCCCTGGCGATCAGCTACTTCAAGAGCCCGGGGCAGCCGACCGAGCTCGCGGAGGTGCCGGTCGAGACCTTCCTGACCGGGCTCGCCTGGCTGCGTGAGCAGCCAGGGGTCGACACGGACCGGGTCTTCACGTTCGGCGTCTCGCGAGGTGGGGAGATGGCGCTGTGGCTCGCCGCGAACCGCCCTGACGAGGTGTACGGCGCCTTCGCGCCGACCGGTGCGGGCAGCCTGTACTGCGGCTACCCGAACTGGAGGGTGTCGGCCTGGACGTTCGACGGGGTGGGACTGCCGTGCGCGCCGAGCAGCGCGGTCGGCACGCCGCCCGAGACCCAGGTGCCGGTCGAGGCGATCGAGGGCCCGGTCGTGCTGGTCTGCGGGACGGCCGATACGCAGTGGGACGCGTGCGGCCTGCTGCGCGACGTGAAGCCCCGCTTCGCCGACCAGGGGTTGGTCACGGCCGTCGAGCAGAAGGGCGCCGGGCACTTTCTCGCGATCGCACCCTACCGGCCGTTCGGTCTCGACGAGCCGGGGGCGACTCCGGCCGCCACGCACCAGGCCCGCGTCGACTTCTGGGACGCGGTCGACGAGGTGCTCGCGGAGGCGAAGCGGCAGCCCTGACCCAGGCGTGAGGGCCCCAGATCCGACGCCGCCCCGTACAGCACCGACGCCCCGGTCTCCGTACGGAGACCGGGGCGCCGGTTCGTTCTGCGACGTCGAGGTCAGCGGGCGCCGACCGCCTCCTCCGAGGGGCCGGCGGCGGCGGAGAGCGAGTCGAGCTCGGTCGCCTCCCACTGGGCCTGGCCGAGGCTCGGGATCATGGTCGCGAGCTCGGGACGCCAGGTGGCGAACCGCTGCGGGAAGCACCGCTCGAGCAGGTCGATCATCGCGGGGACCGCGGTCGAGGCACCCGGCGAGGCGCCCAGGAGGCCGGCGATCGAGCCGTCGGCGGCCGCGATGACCTCGGTGCCGAACTCGAGCACGCCGCCCTTCTTGGGGTCCTTCTTGATGACCTGGACGCGCTGGCCCGCGGTGATCTTCTCCCAGTCCTTGGGGTGCGCGGTGGGCATGAAGCCCTGGAGCGCCGTGAACTTGGACTCGGGGCTCGCGAGGAGCTGGCCCACGAGGTACTGGGTGAGGTCGATGTTCTTGAGACCCGCACCGAGCATGGACCCGATGTTGTGGGTCCGCAGCGAGGTGAACAGGTCCAGCAGCGAGCCCTTCTTGAGGTACTTGGGGCTGAACCCGGCGTACGGGCCGAACATCAGGTACGTCTTGCCGTCGACCACGCGGGTGTCGAGGTGCGGGACGGACATGGGCGGCGAGCCGACGTCGGCCTTGCCGTAGACCTTGGCCTGGTGCTGCGCGACGAGCTCCGGGTCGTCCGTACGCAGGAACTCACCGCTGATGGGGAAGCCGCCGTAGCCCTTGGCCTCCTTGATGCCCGCCTTCTGCAGGAGCGGCAGCGCGCCACCGCCGGCGCCGACGAACACGAAGCGCGCGTTCACGGTGCGCGGGGCCGCCTTGGCGTTCCAGGACACGTCCTTGACGGTGACGTCCCAGGTGCCGTCCTTGCGCTTCTTGAGCTTGTTGACCTCGTGCTGGAGGTTCAGCTCGACGCCGTTGGCCGTGAGGTAGGCGAAGAGCTGGGAGGTCAGGGCGCCGAAGTCGACGTCGGTGCCGCTCGTCGCGCGGGTCGCTGCGACGGCCTCGTCGCTGTCGCGGTCGAGGACCAGGAGGGGGGCCCACTGCGCGATGACCGCGGGGTCGTCGGTGAACTCCATCTCGCTGAACAGCGGGTGGGCGCTCAGCGCGGTGAAGCGGCGCTTGAGGTAGTCCACGTTGGCCGCGCCGCGCACGAACGTCATGTGCGGGGTGTGGCTGATGAAGCTCGCGGGCTCGGGCAGGTGACCGCCGGTGAGCAGGTGATGCCAGAACTCGCGCGACACCTCGAACTGCTCGTTGATCGCGACCGCCTTGGAGATCTCGACGGTGCCGTCGGCCTTTTCGGGGGTGTAGTTCAGCTCGCAGAGCGCAGCGTGGCCGGTGCCAGCGTTGTTCCACGGGTTGGAGGACTCCTGGGCCACCGCGTCGAGGCGCTCGAAGACCTTGATGGTCCACGAGGGCTCGAGGAGCTTCAGGAGGGCGCCGAGGGTCGCACTCATGATGCCGCCGCCGATGAGGGCTACGTCGATGGTGTTCTGACCCGTTGTCTTCTTAGTCGCCACGCGCTCGATTTTACGCTTGTGAAGGAGTGCACATGGTGTGCGGTCCGTCACGGTCGTGGGTCACACTTTCTCGGGACCAAGGTCCCTCGACATCCCCTCGAAAGTCCTCGCGACGCGCTGATCAGCAGTTTTGACCACGATCGCTCGTATCTATGGACGAGGATGGTGCGCGAGGCAGATCCCGCCCCGGTCGGCCTCGACTCGTCACCTCGCTCCACGTCACACCCCAACGTCCTATGAGGCCCCCCAGATGAGCACTCCCACCCCCGGCCGCGTCGTGGTGGTCGGCGCCGGCATGGTCGCCCACCGGTTCGTGAGCCAGATGATCGCACGCTCGCCCGAGGGGGAGTGGCGGGTGTCCGTCGTCGGCGACGAGGACCGCGCCCCGTACGACCGCGTCCACCTGTCCGAGTTCTTCGGCGGCCGCTCGGCGGACGACCTGACGATGGACCCGACGGTCTGGGAGGACCCCCGCACCGAGCTGGTCACCGGGGACGCCGTCGCGGCCGTCGACCGCGAGGCGCAGACGGTCACGACCCGTTCGGGACGGGTCCTCGCCTACGACCACCTGGTCCTGGCGACCGGGTCGTGGGCCTGGACGCCGCGGACCGAGGGCACCGACCTGCCGGGCGTGTTCAGCTACCGGACCATGGCCGACGTGCAGGCGCTGCGCGAGTACGTCGAGCTGCGCACCGAGCGCCTGGGGCGCACGCTGCACGGCGTCGTGGTCGGGGGAGGCGTGCTGGGGCTCGAGGCCGCAGCGGCGCTCCAGGGGCTCGGGACGTCGGCGACCGTCGTGGAGTTCGCGGACCGGCTCATGAGCGTCCAGCTCGACGACGCGGGCGGCGAGGCGCTGCGCGTGCTCGTGACCGACCGCGGCATCGACGTGCGGACGTCGACGGGCGCCACGGGACTCACGGCCGCGGGCGACGGCGCGGTGGGGACCATGGACCTGTCGGACGGGTCGCGCATCCCGGCCGACGTCGTGATCTTCTCGACGGGCATCCGCCCGCGGGACCGCGTGGCGCGCGAGGCGGGCCTGGCGATCGGCGAGCGCGGCGGCGTCGTGGTGGGTGCGGCGTGCCACACCTCGGACCCGGCCGTGTGGGCCGCGGGCGAGTGCGCGTCGTTCGAGGACCAGTGCGTGGGCCTGGTCGCGCCGGGCAACGCCATGGCCGACGTCGTGGTCGACCGTCTCCTGGGCGGCAGCGCCACCTACTCCCCGGCTCCCGAGGGGACCAAGCTCAAGGGCGTCGACATCGAGGCCGCGAGCTTCGGTGACGTGTTCGGGCTGACGCCCGGCGCGCTCGAGGTCACGTTCGCGGACCCGGTCGCCCGCACGTACCGCAAGCTCGTGGTCTCGGACGACGCGCGCACGCTGCTCGGCGGGGTCTTCGTGGGGGACACCGCGCTGTACGCGTCGCTGCGCCCCATGCTGGGACGCTCGCTGGGCGCGGACCCGTCGGCGTTCCTCGCCCCGGAGGGCGGGGCGCCGGCGCTCGGGGGCGACCTGCCCGACGACGTCGTGGTCTGCTCGTGCGCGAACGTCACGGCCGGGACGGTCCGGGGGGCGGTGGCCGAGCACGGGTGCACGAGCGTGGGCGAGGTCAAGGCCTGCACCAAGGCAGGGACGGTGTGCGGGTCGTGCGTGCCCGTGCTCACCAAGATCGTCAACACCGCGCTCGAGGCCAGCGGCGTGACGGTGTCCAAGGCCATGTGCGAGCACTTCTCGATGTCGCGCGCCGAGCTCTTCGCCCTCGTGCGCCAGGATGGGTTGCGCACCTTCACCCAGATCGTCGCAGCGCACGGCACGGGTCGCGGCTGCGTGGTCTGCAAGCCCGTCGTGGCCTCGATCCTCGCGTCGCTGTGGGGCGGGTACATCCTCGACGGCGAGCAGGCCGCGCTCCAGGACACCAACGACCGGGCGCTCGCCAACCTGCAGAAGGACGGGACCTACTCGGTGGTGCCTCGTGTCCCGGCCGGGGAGATCACGCCCGAGAACCTCATCGTGATCGGGCAGGTCGCGAAGGACTTCGGGCTCTACACGCGCGTCACGGGAGCCCAGCGCATCGGGCTGTTCGGTGCGCGGATCGACCAGCTACCCGAGATCTGGCGCCGACTGGTCGACGCGGGCATGGAGTCCGGCCAGGCCTACGGCAAGTCGCTGCGGGCCGTGAAGTCGTGCGTCGGCTCCTCCTGGTGCCGGTTCGGGGTCCAGGACTCGGTGGGCATGGCCGTGCGCCTCGAGCTGCGGTACCGCGGGCTGCGGTCGCCGCACAAGTTCAAGGTCGGGGTCTCGGGGTGCGCGCGCGAGTGCGCCGAGGCGCGCGGCAAGGACGTGGGCGTGATCGCGACCGAGAAGGGCTGGAACGTCTACGTGGGCGGCAACGGAGGCTTCACCCCGCGCCACGCCGAGCTCCTCGCGGAGGATCTCGACGACGAACGGCTCGTGGCCGTGATCGACCGGTTCCTCGCGTACTACGTGCGGACCGCGGACCGGTTGCAGCGCACCGCCCCCTGGGTCGCGGACTTCCCGGGCGGGATCGGCGAGCTGCGCAAGGTCCTGGTCGAGGACTCGCTCGGCATCGCGGCCGACCTCGAGGCCGAGATCGCCCAGCACGTCGAGTCGTACGTCGACGAGTGGGCGCAGACCCTCGACGACCCGGACCGCCTGTCGCGGTTCGTGTCGTTCGTCAACGCCCCCGACCAGCACGACCCCGACCTCGCCTACGTGGGCGTGCGCGGGCAGGTGCGCCCGGCCCGCCCCGGCGAGCCGTCGGACAACAACCCGGTGATCGCCCGCACGGTGGAGGTTCGCAAGTGAGCGCGACGGCATGGACCACGGTCTGCCCCTTCGAGCGGCTCGTCCCCGAGCGCGGAGTCGCCGCGCTCGTCGAGGGGACCCAGGTCGCGGTCTACCGCCTGGCTGACGACCGCGTGCTCGCGGTCCAGCAGCGTGACCCGTACTCGGGGGCGAACGTGCTCTCGCGCGGGATCGTCGGTTCGGTGGGTGAGACCCCGACCATCACGTCCCCGATGTACAAGCAGGTGTGGGACCTGACGACGGGCGAGTGCCTCGACCCGAGCGGCAAGGAGCCCGAGGCGCTGCGGACGTTCGAGGTGGCGGTCGAGGACGGGACGGTCCTGGTCCGGGTGTGAGCCGCGACTAACGCCGGACGGGGACGCCCGACGGCCACGGACCGAGCGCCGGAAGGTCGACGGTCTTGCCGTTCCTGTGCGCCGTGGGGTCGATGGCCGTCTCGCGTCCCGCGAGCCACGCGGCGACGTCCGCCGCGCTGCCGGTCACGGTGGTGAGGTCGTCGTCGCCCGCGTCCTCGGCGGCGGGCCGCACGCCCTCGGGCCCGACGACGGAGCGCGCCCCGTCCTCGAGCCGCACCACGAGCACGGGGGTGGGCAGGCGCGGGCTCAGGAAGTCGAGCAGGTGGCCCGTGAAGGCGAGGCCCCACGTTCCCGACGGCGTGAGGTCTCGGACCGTGCCGACCTCACCGAGGTCGGTCGCGTGGATGCGGACCTCGCGCCACCAGCAGTCGAGGACGTCGGCGACGGTCCCGTCGCGGTAGGTCACGCCTGCACCCCACCCCGTGCTGTCCGTGAGGGACCACGCGGCCTCGAGCCTCGCGCCTGCCGCGGTGAGCGCGTCGACGTGCTCGTCCCCGGTACGGTGCGCGCCGGCCTCGATGCCTGCCGCGCGCCCCTCGGCCCCGCCCTCGTAGACCTCGGCGGTCTCGCCCTGGGCGGCGAGCTCGGCCTGGCGGGCGAGGGCGTCGCCGACCATCGCCACGTGCGACAGCACGTGCCCGACTGTCCATCCGTCGAGCGAGCTCGGGGACGCGAGTGCGTCGTCGTCGACGCCGCGGGTGGCCTGGATCAGCGCGCGCAGCGCGGCTGCCGCGTCACGTCGGATCGCCGGAAGGTCGTCGCGGGGCGCTGCCTGTGGGGCGTCGAGCGGGCTCGTGGGTGCCGGGTCGACGGCGTGCGGTGATGTCATGTCCTGCGTTGTCCCTGTCATGGCCAGAGCAGCCCCTTCTCCCAGTGGTGTCCTGCCGCGCGGTAGCGCAGCCGGGTCTGTCCGCGGTCGTCCGAGGCCTGCCAGAACTCGACCGACGCGGGTGCGAGCGTGTACGCGGTCCAGGCGGGTGCCCGGAGCGCTGGGTCCTCCTGCACGGCTGCGAGCGTGACGGCGAAGGCGTCCCAGTACTCCTGCCGTGACGTGAGGGTCTCGCTCTGGTGACCCACCAGCGCGGCGGCGCGCGAACCGTCGGAGCGGGCGAGGAAGTCGGCGGCGCTCGTCGAGGTGTCGGCGGGGAGCGCAGGCCCGACGATCCTGACCTGGCGCCCGAGCGCAGGCCAGAGGAACGTGAGGGCCGCGTTCGGGTTCTCCGCGAGGTCGCGGCCCTTGGGGCTCGTCGAACCGGTCGCGAACCACCATCCCGACGCGTCGACGTCCTTGAGGATCACGGTGCGTGCCGTCACCCGGCCCGAGGAGCCCGCGGTGGACAGGGTCATGGCGTGGGGGAGAGGCACCCCGGCGTCGATCGCCTGACCGATCCACTCGAGGAACAGCGTCACGGGTTCCGGCGGAGCCTCGCTCGGGTCGAGCGGGGGCAGCCCAAGGCCGAACGTCGGCAGGGCGCGCAGCCGCTCGCGGAGGCTCGGTCCGTCCGCCGTGTCCTCGGTCCGTCCGACCGTCCGTGCGTCGCCAGGCCCGGACCCCTCGTCGTTGCCCGGTCCGCCGTTCATCGGGTCACCACCTCGGCCTGGAGAGCCGGCTCGAGCATCGACACGAACCCGTCGACCGCGGCCCTCAGCGCCGCCGGGTCGTCGAGGGCGCGCGCGAGCACGTACCCTCCCTGGACGATCGCGACCGCCGCGTACGCGCGGTCGTGCGCGAGGTCGTCGGGCAGGCCGGTCTCCTCGAAGACCTCCTGCACCAGCGCGACCAGGCCCGCGAAGTAGTCGTGGACGGGCGAGCGCAGCTCGTCGTCCGCCATGACCGACCGGTCGCTCGTCAGGCGCCCGATCTTGCACCCGGCGAGCGCGGGGCGCGGCCGCTCGAGGTAGGCCACGAGCCGCTCCACGGGCGGATGGTCGGTGTCGGTGAGCTCGCCCGAGACGGAGTCCAGCGCTTCCTGCGTCGTCGCGCTGATCGCGGCGAGCGAGAGGTCGTGCTTGGTGGGGAAGTGGTGGTACAGGCTGCCCTGCCCCACGCCGCTCACCTCGAGTACCTGGCGGGGGCTCGTGCCCTCGACCCCCTGGGCCCAGTAGAGGTCACGGGCCGCGCGGAGCAGGCGTTCGCGGCGAGGGAGGTCGAGATCGTCCATGCCGACACCATACCTACCTCTAGGTATGGTGTCGAGAGATGGGCCGGCGCCAACCCGTGGGCCAGGTCCTTGGAGGAAGCCGACGACGTGCTGCGGTCCCGCCCAACGAGCAGCAGGTCACCTTGTGGAGGTCGGCCGAGGAGCGGGCGTGACCAGGCGAGAAGGATCGTGGGTCGTGAACCAGACGCCCACGCCCCGACCTGACGTTCTCGCGCCGGCCCTCGACAGTGCTCACGACGCACGCGCGCAGTTCGACGTGCTCGCCACGCAGGGCCTGCGCGACGAACCGCCGACCCGCGCCCAGGCGCTCGCGGTCCTGCGGACGGCCGACGAGGACCTGCTCGACCTCGTGGCCGCCGCCGGTCGGGTCCGCCGTCACCGGTTCGGCCGACGCGTGCGGCTCAACTACCTGGTCAACCTGAAGTCGGGTCTGTGCCCCGAGGACTGCACGTACTGCTCGCAGCGCCTCGGCTCGACGGCCCAGGTCCTGAAGTACTCGTGGCTGAGCACCGAGGACGCGGTCGCGGCGGCTCGGGCCGGGATCGCGGGCGGAGCGCGTCGCGTCTGCCTGGTCGCGAGCGGACGCGGGCCGAGCGACCGCGACCTGACGCGCGTGACCGCGATGGTCGGCGGCATCAAGACCGAGCATCCCGACGTCGAGGTCTGCGCGTGCCTCGGCCTGCTGCGCGAGGGCCAGGCCCAACGGTTGGCCGCGGCGGGCGCCGACGCCTACAACCACAACCTCAACACGTCCGAGGCGACGTACGCCGACATCTGCACGACGCACGAGTACGCCGACCGCGTCGAGACCGTCGAGCGGGCGCGGGGAGCTGGCCTCTCGCCCTGCTCGGGCCTCATCGCCGGCATGGGCGAGAGTGACGAGGACCTGGTCGACGTGGCCCTCGCGCTGCGCGCCCTGGGTGCCGACTCCGTGCCCGTCAACTTCCTCGTACCGTTCGAGGGCACGCCGCTCGCGGGCACCTGGGACCTCACGCCCCAGCGGTGCCTGCGCATCCTCGCGATGGTGCGGTTCATGTGCCCCACCGCCGAGCTTCGCCTCGCCGCCGGCCGCGAGGTGCACCTGCGCTCGCTCCAGCCGCTGGCCCTGGAGATCGCGAGCTCGATCTTCCTGGGCGACTACCTCACGAGCGAGGGGCAGGCCGCGCAGGCGGACCTCGACCTGCTCGCCGACGCAGGGTTCGTGGTGGAGGGGGCCGACGGTGACGGACGGGCCGCGGCAGTCCCGGGCGAGCCCACCACGACGGCCGTGGCGCGCGGCGCCGGCGCGACGTCGGGCGAGACCGGCGTGACGGTCCGGCGCCGCGGCCCTGGGACGTCCGTCGCCCCCAACGCGTGAGACCCCATCACTCTCGGGTAGCGACCGCCACGCGGCCGCGACTCGTGTCCACGGCGTCCTCGGTGCAGGATGGCCGCCATGGCCGTCGACGGCCCGAAGACACCGACCGTGGTCGACGATGCCGGCCGAGGATTGCCCGAGGTCTGGCGCCGACAGGTCGCGTCACTCGCGGCGGGTCCGCTGATCGGGGCGGCGACCGGCTTGGCCTTCGGGCTGACCGACCCCGCCTGGGCCTCCTGGTCGATGTTCCTCGGGGCGCTCGCGGGGGCGGCCGCGGCGGTCGTCGCGAGCCTGCTCGGAGCGATGGCGAACCTTGTCTTCCGGACCGCCCGGACGGGGGTGCGCCGTGCGGCCGTCGTCCTCGGGACCGGGCTCGGGGCCGCGGGGACCGTTGCCGCCCTGGCGCAGGTCTGGCACGTCGTGCCGCCCTGGTCGGTGGCCTTCCCGCTCGCCGTCCTCGTCGTGATGTCGGCGGTGATGATCTGCGGACCCCACCGATGAGTTCGAGGGCCCGGGCCGGTCGAAGGAGGACGGTGCGGCGACGGCGCCGACCGAGAGACGGAGGGCCTCCATGACCACGGCATCGATCGCGCAGCCCGACCCGGCGCCCACCCCCGACGGTGGCACCGCGGGCGAGCTCATGACGGACTTCTCGTCCCCCGGCGCAGCCCCCACCTCCTGGGCGGACGCCCTGAAGGTGCTCCAGGCCGCCGAGATCTTCTGGCTGTCCACGGTCCGCCCGGACGGGCGCCCCCACGTCACGCCGCTCATCACCGTCTGGGCCGACGGTGCGCTCCACTTCTGCACGGGCCGCACCGAGCGCAAGGCGCGCAACCTCGAGGAGAACCCCTGGTGCGTGCTGACCACCGGCACCAACCTCATGAGCGAGGGGCTCGACGTCGTGCTCGCCGGAGCCGCCGAACGCCTCACGGAGGACCATGTACTCCAACGCCTGGCCGACCGCTGGGCGTGCAAGTACGACTGGCGCTTCGAGGTGCGTGACGGGGCGTTCTGGGACAGCGAGGCGCCCTCGGAGAGCGCGTCTTCCGACCCGCCTGCCGCCGGGGAGGCCCACGTCTTCCAGGTCCGCCCCGTCACGGTCCACGCCTACGGGCGCGGCGAGGACTACACCGCGACCCGGTGGAGGTTCGACGGCGGGGCTAGCGTGGAGGCGTGACGCCCGCTCAACGCCGCGTGCTGCTCGTCGCGATCCTCGCCTCGTTCGTGTCCTTCCTCGACGGGACGGTGGTCAACGTCGCGCTGCCCGCGATCGCGGACGAGCTCGCCGGGGGAGCGCTCGGAGGGCTCGCCCTCCAGCAGTGGGTCGTCGACGCGTACCTCATCACGCTCGGCTCGCTCATCCTCGTGGCCGGTTCGCTGTCCGACGTCCACGGGCGGCGACGCGTCATGTGGTGGGGGCTGCTCGGGTTCGCGGTCACGTCGGTGCTGTGCGCGCTGGCACCCACCGGGGTCTTCCTCGTGGTCGCGCGCGGGCTCCAGGGTGTCGCGGGCGCGCTGCTCGTGCCGAGCTCGCTCGCGATGATCATCTCGGCGTTCAGCGGCGCGGCGCAGGCCAAGGCGATCGGCACCTGGACGGCCTGGACGGGCACCGCGATGATCGCGGGCCCCCTGCTCGGGGGTGTGCTCGTGGACACGCTCTCGTGGCGCTGGGTGTTCGGGATCAACCTGCTGCCCGTCGCCGTGACCCTGTGGATCCTGCACGGCCTGGAGGAGGGAACCACCGAGACCGGACGGCGGATCGACGTGCGTGGTGCGGTGCTCGCGGCCGTCGGGCTCGCCGGGCCCGTCTTCGCGCTCATCGAGCACGGAAGGTTCGGGTGGGGCAGTCCGGTCGTGTGGGTGCCGCTCGTCGTCGGGATCGCAGCGCTCGTGGCGTTCCTCGGCTGGGAGCGGCGAGCCCCCGACCCCATGCTGCCGCTGTCCCTGTTCTCGGTGCGCAACTTTGCCGCGGGCAACGTCGCGACGGCCGCGATCTACGGGGCGCTCGCGTTCGGCGGGTTCGCCGTGACCCTGTTCGTCCAGCAGGTCGCCGGGTACAGCGCGACGCTCGCAGGCCTCGCCCTGCTGCCCGTGACGCTCCTCATGCTGTTCCTGTCCTCGCGCTTCGGGGCGCTCGCGGGCCGCTACGGGCCGCGCCTGTTCATGACGGTGGGCCCCCTGATCGCGGGCTGCGGGTACCTGCTCATGCTCACGACGACCGCCGAGGCGAGCTACTTCACGCAGCTCCTCCCCGGGATCCTGCTGTTCGGCCTGGGCCTCGCGATCACGGTGGCGCCCCTGACCGCGGCGATCCTCGGTTCGATCCCGGCCGCGGACGCGGGCATCGGGTCGGCCGTCAACAACGCGGTGTCGCGCATCGCGGGCCTCGTGGTCATCGCGTGCGCGGGCATCGTCATCGGTCCCGTGCTCGACGTCGCCGGGTTCCACCGGGCACTGATCGTCACGGCCGCGCTGCTCGTCGCGGGCGGCCTCGTGAGCTGGGCGGGCATCCGCAACGAGCAGGTCGTGGCCGCGGGCGTCACCGACGCCTCAGCGGGTGCGGACGCGGCGGAGGCTTGAGCGGGACCCGGACGAGCCCTCGAACCAGTGGCGGGAGCAGGACCGGGGGTGTGACTCACTCGCGCCGCGAGCACAGGAGTGTCCAAGACGGCTGTGGTCGCGTAGCTCGTCGTGCCGAGGGGCTCTGGGTGTCCTGGTCGTGGCCGCCGTTGCGGTCCACCTGGCGCGCGTCGTCTCAGGCCAGACGCGAGATTCTAGGCCTGCGGAAGGGTGCTAGGAGGCTATCGGACAGGGACGAGAGTCGAGGTCAGCGGCGATGCTGCCGCCCACACGAGCAGCACGAGGGCGAGCAGCACCAGAGGGACTCCGATGCCGGTGATCGTGCACACCAGTGTCTGACTGGGCGAGAGGCGTCGGGAGGACGTTCGGCGGGCACCGAGCAGGTAGGCACCGAATGCCACCCCGACGAGAAGGACGATGCCTGCAGTGCCTGCCACGACGACGAGCTGGTCGGGTCTGCCGTCGAGCCAACCGCTGGAGGAGCCAAGCCATTTCAGCTCGTAGAGGTATTCGTTGAGCGCCCAGCCGATAAGCGCGGTCGGCGCTGCCGCGGCCAGTGCAGTACCCGCGACGAGTCGTCGACGGCCCCCCGCCTGCTGGAGGTGTGAGGTTGACGCCTGCTCGACTGATGGCATGGGCGAAACGTAGCAAATCGCCCCGCTGATGGGTATGTCGGAGCGCCTCGTCCTGTCGATGCAGAGCTATGACCGTGACGACCAGCCGACGTCGATCTTCGACGCCCCGGCGTCCGAGCGCCGCGAACCTAGCGCGTGGGGCCGTGCGCCGGGTGCCCGTCCGCCACGGTTCCCGCAGGGCCGCCTACTCGACCACGTGCAGGTCGTGCGGCGCGTTGTTGAGGCGACGGGCGCCGTCGGGCACGTCGTCCGGGAACGCGACCACGATGTCCTCGATGCGCACCCCGAAGTTCCCTGGGAGATAGATACCCGGCTCGACCGAGAAGCACATCCCGGAGACGATGGGCTGCTCCTCGCCCTCGATCATGTACGGCGGCTCGTGCGTCGTCAGGCCGATCCCGTGGCCCGTGCGGTGGATGAACTGCTCGCCGTACCCGGCCTCGGTGATCACGGCACGGGCGGCACGGTCGACGTCCTGGCAGGTCGCCCCGGGACGTACCGCGTCGACGCCGGCCTGCTGCGCGGCACGCACGATCTCGAAGACCTCGCGCTGCTGGTCCGTGACGTCGCCGCCGACGTGCACCATGCGGGTCATGTCCGAGCCGTAGCCGTCCTTGAGGCCGCCGAAGTCGAGCACGACCATGTCACCCTCCTGGATGACCCGGTCGCCCGCCTCGTGGTGCGGGTTGGCGCCGTTGGGTCCCGAGCCGACGACCGTGAAGTCGACCTGCGAGTGCCCGTGGTCGCGCAGGAAGCCCGCGAGGTCTGCGGCGACGTCCAGCTCGCGGCGCCCGCTGAAGCGGATCTCGACGATGTCCGCGAACGTCGCGTCGTTCGCCGCTCCCGCGGACGCGAGCCGTTCGATCTCGTCGGGTCCCTTGACCGCGCGGAGCATGGGCAGGGCCTGCGTCATGGCCGAGTACGACGAGTCCGGCAGCGTGCGCTGGAGCCCCAGCAGGTGCATGGCCCACGCCGAGTCGGAGATCGCGTAGCGCCCGGCGGGGTCGAGCAACTCGGCCGTGACCGCGTACTCGTCGACGCCGTCGGTCCATGGGGTCACGTGCAGGGCCGCGGCGCCGGACGCGCGGTCCAGGTCCGGCTGTTCCAGCACGGGCACCACGATCGTCGCCTCGCCGTCGGCCGGGACCACGAGCAGCGTGATGCGCTCGGTCATGGCCGTGGGGGTGTAGCCCGTGAAGTACGTCATGTCCGGGCCGGGGGTGACGAGCACCCCGGCGAGCCCTGCGTCGCGGGCCTGGGCAGCCGCGCGGTCGATGCGCGCGGCGAAGTCCTGTGCGGTGAACTCCCTCATGGGGCCAGCCTGCCACCGGCGGCGCGGGTACGCCGGACGAGCGGGTGCCCGACGGCGGAGCGCAGCCCGCGAGGTCGGCCCACCTCGTCGTCGTCGGGCTGCGCGGCCCCTCGCGGGGCCGGGGGTGTGGTGCGGTCTCAGGCCTTGCGGCGCTCCGCGACGCCGCGCAGCGCCTCGCGCCGGGTCCGCAGCTCCTCGCGGCCTTCGCGAGTGATCTGTGCCCAGTTCCGGTTCTTGGTGATCCGGGCGCGAACCAGGCCGGCCTCGGTGAGGTCGTGCAGGCGTGCCGCGAGGTTGCGCTCCTCGACGCCCGTGAGGCGGGCGAGCGCGGGCTGGTCGGCCTCGTCGGCGTCCCCGAGCACCGCGAGCACGCGCAGGTTGTCGGTCGCGGGGTCGCCGATGCTCAGCGCGCCGTCGCCCGACGCGAGGGTCAGCCGCTCCCCGCGGAGCGCGAGGCCCGCGGCCACGAGGAGGCACAGGCCGAGCGCGAGACCGCCGAGCGCCGTGGGCACGGACGGGTCGAACAGGGCGTCACCCGTGGCGGTGAGCACGAAGGACACCGCCATCGTCGCGATGCCCGCCAGCCACAGGAAACGGTCCGAGGCACGCAGCCCCAGGACGGCCAGGCCCATCCCCAGGATGGACGGCACGCCGATCCAGAAGCTGATCGAGGGGAGCAGGAAGGCGATCACGGCGCTCAGGACGATCGCGATCCCGTACCCGTCGCTCCCGACCCCCACTCCGGTGGGCAGTCGCAGCACGAAAGCCGTCAGGAACGTCAGCAGGAACGCCGCGAGCGGCACGAGCACCATGAGCCACAACCAGTCGCCTGCGAGCAGGCTCAGTCCGGTGATCACGAGCGTGGCGACCCCGGCTGCGGCCAGCGGGAGCGAGCGAGCGTGCCGCGCTGCGCGGGTCCGCAGGCGTGCGGTGTCGGCTGCGACGAGGGCGGGGACGGTGGCGGGCATGGGCTTCACGGTGCAGCACGGCCGGGCTGCGGTCAAACCGTGCGGCGCCCCCGCCGACCGGTGCGGTCCTGCCGGAGGGACGGCCTGCGGCCGTTCCGACGCCCCGGGCTGCCCGTGCCGGCGGCTTCCGGGGGAGGGGCGGGGAAGAGTCCGGGGAGCGGTGACGGCAGCCTGGCCGCGAGCTCGGGGTCGATCGTCGCCCCGCGGACGGCCTCGGACCACGACGGTTCGGCACGGCACCGGTCGGCGATCCGCTGGTGCAGGTCGGCGCGGTGGTGCAGGACGTCCTCGACGGCGCCCGTGCTGACCCGGTCGAGGAAAGCGCCGTCGTCGTCGCTCTCGACGCCCAGCGCGATCAGGGCGTCGAGCAGCGGCAGGGGGTCGAGGTCGTGCAGGAGCCGTCGGGCGACCTCCTCGTAGTCGTCGAGGCGGCGGTCTGCCTCGAGCCGCCCAGCGCGCCCGCCTCGGTCGAGGAGGGACCACTCTCGATGGCGGAGCGCGATCCGGTGCGCGGACCTCGCGTCGAGGGGCGCTCCGGGAGGATCGACCTCGTCGGGTCCGACCGCAGGTTCGTCCTCGGGCACGCTGCTCTCGTAGTGCTTCACCCGGACACCTTCTCGGTCGGGTGCGGAGTTCTGGTGCGGCACGCCCGGCGAGTCGCACCAGAACTCCGCACCCACGGTGCGGCCAGGCAGGTCAGACCGTGATGACGACCTTGCCGCGCACGTGCCCGGTCCGGCTCGCCTCGTGGGCCTTCGCGGCGTCGGCCAGGTCGTAGACCTCGGCGACGTCGACCGTGAGCTGTCCGGCGTCCGCGAGGCGGGCCAGCTCGGTCAGCCCTTCGACGTCGGGGCGGACCCAGACGTAGTGCCCGCCGAGCTCGTCGCGGGCTGCGGCGTCGACGACCGAGGCGACCGTGCCGCCCTCGCGCAGGACGTCGGGCGTGGTGGCCAGCGCCTCGCCGCCGATGTAGTCGAGGACGACGTCCACGCCGTCGGGCGCGAGGGCGCGCACGCGCTCGGCCAGGCCCTCGCCGTACGTCACGGGCTCGGCGCCCAGGGAGCGCAGGTACTCGTGGTTGCGCTCGGACGCGGTGCCGATCACGCGCGCCCCGCGCGCCACCGCGATCTGGACGGCCATCGACCCGACGCCGCCCGCGGCCGCGTGCACGAGCACGGTCTGACCGCTCGTCACTCCGGCGCGGTCGATCGTCTGCAGGGCCGTGAGCCCGGCGAGCGGCGCGCCGGCTGCCTGCTCCCACGTCCAGGACGAGGGCTTGCGGGCCAGCGTGCGGACCGGGGCTGCGACGAGCTCGGCCGTGGTGCCCCCGGAGACGACGTCCTTGCGGACGTAGCCGAAGACCTCGTCACCGACCGAGAGCTCGGGCGTGTCCAGGCCGACGCGCTCGACCACGCCCGCGACGTCCCAGCCCGGCACCACGGGGAACGTGGCGTCCATGATCGCGTCGAGGTAGCCCTCGCGGACCTTCCAGTCCACGGGGTTCACGCTCGTGGCCTTGACCCGGACCAGGACGGTGTCCGGTCCGACCTTGGGCGTGGGGAGCTCGCTGAGCTCGAGGACGTCGGCTCCGCCGTAGCGGGAGTAGGTGATGGCTCGCATGCAGGCGGCAACGGGCGGCGGCGCCGAGGCATTCCCCGGCCACCACCGCCCGTCGCGTCCCGGTCGGTCAGCCCTCGATCGTGCTCGGGTCCATGTACATGACCTCCCACAGGTGACCGTCGAGGTCGGAGAAGCTGCGCGAGTACATGAAGCCCTCGTCCTGCGGCGGGTTGGTCTGCGCACCCCCCGCGGCGAGCGCACGGTCCGCGAGGTCGTCCACGCCCGTGCGGGACTCGGCGCTGATCGCGTTGATCGCCTCGGTCGCTCCCTGCGCGTCGACGATCGACTTGGGCGTGAAGCGGCGGAAGAACTCGTGGGTCAGGAGCATCACGTAGATCGTGTCGCTGATGACCACGCACGACGCGTTCTCGTCGGTGAACTGCTCGTTGATCGAGAACCCGAGCTGCGTGTAGAACGCCTTGGACTTCTCGAGGTCTGCCACGGGCAGGTTGACGAAGATCTGGGTTCCGGCCATGTCGTTCTCCTTCGGACGTGCCGCCGGGGTGCCGCTCCGGTCGGCGAGGACAGGGTGTCGTCGGTGTAGACCGGGCATCCCCGGAGAACTCATCGGCCCGTCCGGCCCGGCGCGCCCGTCAGACGAGCACCTCACCGTCCCGGGCGACGACCTGGCCGGCGGCCACGACGAGCGCACGGGCCGGCGCGCGGACCACGGCGTCCTGGGTGTTCTCGGCTTCGACCAGCACGATGTCGGCCCGTGACCCGACGACCAGGTCGTGGACGTCGTGGCCCACGAAGAAGCCTGCGTCGCTCGTCGCGAGCCGGGCCGCGCGGACCAGGTCCTCGTCGTAGCGGAAGCGCGCGAGCTGGGCCAGGCGCGTCGTGAGGGCGAGCAGGTCGCCCGTCCCGTAGGGCGCCCACAGGTCGCGGATGCCGTCGGTGCCCAGGCCCACGCGCACGCCGTGCTCGCGCAGCAGGTCGAGGGGGAGCGGGGTCGCGCCGATCGGTGCGACGGTCGTCATGCTGATGCCCGCGTCGCCCATGGCCTCGACCAGGTCGGCCATGCGGGTCGCGGGCAGCTGCCCGACCGCGAAGCCGTGCGCCACGTTGACCTTGCCCTGGAGCCCGGCGCGGACCGTGCGCTCGATCATGAGCTCGATCTGGAACGCGCCCAGCTCGCCGCCGTCGTGCAGGTGGACGTCGACCCCGACGCCGCGCCGCTCGGCGATCTCGAACAGCCCGTCGAGCTGGGTCACGGGGTCGCGGTCGATCGAGGCGGGGTCGAGCCCGCCGATGTGCTCGGCCCCCGCGGCGGCCGCGGCGTCGAGCAGCTCGAGCACTCCGGGCCGGCGCAGGACGCCGTCCTGGGGGAACGCGACGATCTCTGCGTCGACCGCGCCGTCCAGCACGAACAGCGACTCGCGGACCACGTCGATGCCGCGCAGCCCGAGGCCCAGGTCCACGTCGACGTGGGTGCGGATCGCGGTCGTGCCGTGGCGCAGGAACTCGCGCAGGACCGCGACCGTGACGTCGACGCCGGGGATGCCGAGCTCGTCGCGGTGCTCGCGCTCGTGCGCGATGCGCCCCTGCGTGGTGGCCTCGCCGCCGTAGCTGACCCAGGGCTTGCCCCACCAGCTCTTGTCGACGTGCGCGTGCGCGTTGACGAACCCGGGCAGGGCGAGCAGGCCCCGCCCGTCGACCTCGCCCGGGGCGGGATCCGCGCTGCCCGACGGCGCCGCCCCGGCCGGGACGTGGGGCGTCACCCGGGAGATGCGTCCGTCCGCGACGTGGAGGTCGACGGCCTCGCCGCCCCAGGGTCGGACGTTGCGCAGCACGGTCACGGGCTGGGAGGTGGGGGTCATGGGAGGGGTCCTTCCTGGAGCGGGACGACCACCTGCGGTCGCCCGGGGATGCTGATCTCGTAGGTGTCGTGGGTCGTGAGGTCGACGACGGTCGCCCCGTCCCAGGACTGCGCCTGGGTGTAGCCGCCCGACAGCACGGCCTGGAGGGCACCCGTCGCCGGGTCGGTCCAGGTCGTGACGGTCTCGTGGCGGCGGTCGAGCGGCACGACGGCCTCGGCGCCCGTCGCGGGGTCGAGGATCGTGACGTTGGGGTCGCCCGTCGCCGTGCCGAACGAGCCGTTGCCGACCGCGACGACGCGGCCGTCGGGCACCAGCGCGACTCCGTGCTGGTGGCTGTTCGCGGTCAGGGGGGTGCTGGTCCACGTCCCGTCGTCGGGGTCGAGGGAGACGAGGGTGAGCCCCTGGTAGGGCAGGAGGAGGTCACCGTCCGGGGTCAGCGCCGCGTAGTGCGGCTTCTCCCACGAGGCCAGGCCACCTTCGGTACCGAACGGTGCCACGTCGATGCGCCGCGCCTCGAACGTCGTGGTGTCCACGACGTGCACCGTGAACGAGTCGTGGTCGACCGTGTAGACGTGTGCGCCGTCGGCCGAGACGAGGACGTCGAACGGCCGCAGGCCCACGGGGGTGCTCGCGACGACCTCGCGCGTCGCGACGTCGATCGTCTCCAGGGTCGAGGAGTCGCCGCGGTGCACGGCGACGTGCACGCGCGCCCCGTCCGGGGAGACGGCGATGCCCATGCCGCCGCGGCGATACTCGCCGAACCGGACGTCGAGCGGCGCGTCGCGGTAGGGGATGAGGTCGATGCGCTCGCGGGCCGCGAGGTCGACGACCGCGACGCCCTGCGCGGTCGAGACGAACGCCCGCCCGCTCGCGGCGTGCACGGCGACGCCCCACGGCGCCGGGCCGACGACGACCCGATCGACGACGGCGCTGCCCTCGCGGATCGACGGGTCGACGATCGCGAGCCCGTCCGACCCGGCCTCGGTCGCGAGGAGCAGGCGCGGGGCAGCGGGGTGGCCGGCGTCGGCTTCCGGTACGCCTTCGGGGGGAGCGGAGGCCTCGGGAACCGGCGCGGTGCTCGCGCGGGGTGCGGCGCTCGCGGTCGACGTGCCGCCAGGCCCGCCCGGGGAAGCCGGGGAGCAGGCCGCGAGGAGTGCGGCGACGGCGAGGCCGACGCCGCCGACCAGGGCGCGGCGACGCGGGTCGCGGGGGCGCCAGGGAGTCGTCATCGCTAAATGGTATACCATTTGTGGACGGCCCGGGCGGGCGTCGAGTCGCGGGAGGATGGACCCATGAGCGTTGACCAGCGGTTCGAGCCCGAGGCCGACCGTGTCGCCCGGATCGTGCGTGAGCAGATCATCGACGGCGAGCGGGCCCCGGGGGACAAGCTCGTCGAGCGCGACCTCGCGACCGAGCTCGGCGTGAGCCGCGTCCCCGTGCGCGACGCGCTCAAGACGCTCATCGCCGAAGGGCTCGTGACCCCGCGTCCCCGCACCTGGGCGGTCGTGCGCACCTTCACGGAGGCCGACGTCGAGGACCTCATCGAGGTCCGCTCCGCGATCGAGACCCTGACGTTCCGCCTCGCGGCCGAGCGCAGGACCCCCGAGCGGCTCGTCGAGCTCGAGGCCACGCTCGACCGCGAGGAACAGGCGGCGCGCGACCACGACGCGACAGCCGCGCACCGGGCCGGAGCCGACTTCCACGAGCTCGTCGCCGCGACCGCCGCGAGCCCCCTGCTCGACGAGATCGGTGCGATCACCGCGAGCCGGCTGCGCTGGTTGCTCGGGCAGCACGTCGACCTCCAGGAGATGGTCGACGAGCACCGGGGCCTCCTCGCCGCGATCCGCGCGGGCGACGGGCAGGAGGCGGCGCGGCTCGCCGTCGGGCACCTGCGGACCAGTCGCGACGCGGCGCGCGCCCGCCTCGCCCAGCAGGGCGAGACCGCGCGGGACTGAGGGCTCAGCCCTCCCGGCGCACGTCCTCGGGCGACTTGTCCGGGCGCCAGCCGCGCCAGACCGCGTGCCGCAGCTTGCCGTCGCCCTCGGGCGCGCTCGTCCAGTCCGCGTAGTCGACCTCGCCGACCAGGTGCGGCGTGACCCAGCGGGCGTCCGAGGCGTCCGCGGCCGGGACGTCGAGGGCCGGGTTCGTGACCCGCTCGATCCGGCCGAGCCGCGTCACGAGGTCGCGCCGGTCCTTCTCGGTGAAGCCCGACCCGACGCGGCCCACGTAGCGCAGGCCCTGGTCGTCGGGCACCGCGAGCAGCAGCGAGCCCACGAGGTGCGACCGGTCCCCGTGCCCCGGGCGCCACCCGACCACCACGACCTCCTGGGTGTGCGAGTGCTTGACCTTGATCCAGCTCCGCGAGCGCCGCCCGGCCGTGTAGGTGCTCGTGCGCCGCTTGGCCACCACTCCTTCGAGGCCGAGCTGCCGGCTCGTCGCCACGGCCCCCGCGAGGTCGCCGTCGAAAGCGGGCGGGACGTGCACGATCCCCGAGCCGTCGACCAGGTCCTCGAGGACCTCGCGCCGCTCGTCGTACGTGCGCCGGACGAGCGAGCGCCCACCGACGGACAGGACGTCGAACAGCATGAGCTCGACCCCGACCTTGGCGCGGGCCGTCGCGACGTCGCCTGCCTTGGTCAGGTTCGCGCGCTGCTGCAGGCGGCGGAAGCTCGGTCGCCCGTGCGCGTCGAGGGCCACGATCTCGCCGTCGACGACCACGGGTAGGCCCTCGGCGGGCACGCGGACCGCGAGGTCCTGGAGCTCGGGGTACGTGAGCGTCATGTCCTTGCCGCTGCGGCTCACGAGGCGGACCGAAGGGGCGCCGTCGCCTGACCCGTCGGCCGTGCCCGTGACCTGCGCGATCACGCGGAACCCGTCCCACTTCATCTCGTAGGCCCAGTCGTCGGGGTCGCCCTCGGCGGTCAGCGTCTCGACCGTCCCGGCGGTCGCGAGCATGGGGCGCGGCAGCGCGACCCCGACGGGCTCGTCGTCGGTCTCGGACGGGCGCTGCCCGGACGCCCTGCTGCGAGGCCTCGCGTGGCCCGTGGGACGGGCCTCGTCGCGCGGGGCCATGAGGTGGATGAGCCAGTTGTTCTCCTCGGCTCTGCTCGCACTGCCCGACGAGCTGCGCTCCTGATGACCTCCCGTGTGGATGAGCGCGAGCCTCCGTGTCCCGTGCTGCTCGCCGTGCAGCGTGACGATGACCTCCTCGTCGTCGCGCCACTTCTCGAGCTCGTACGTGCCGGCGTCCCAGATGCTCACCTCGCCCCCGCCGTACTCACCCGCGGGGATCGTCCCCTCGAACGAGCCGTAGGCGAGCGGGTGGTCCTCGGTCTGGACCGCGAGATGGTTCTGCCGGGTGTCGGTCGGTTCGCCGCGGGGCAGGGCCCAGCTCACGAGCACGCCGTCGTGCTCGAGGCGGAAGTCCCAGTGCAGGCGTCGCGCGTGGTGCTCCTGGATGACGAACGAGTTCCCTCGACTCGGCGCAGGGGCCTCGTCGGGGACGGGCTCGGGGGTCTTCGAGGCGTCGCGCTTGGCGCGGTAGGTCTCGAGGCGGTCGCGCCGTGGGGCGTCGTCGCGGACGTGGGGCTCGCCGTCGGGCCCTGTGCCCTGCCCGCCCGACGGCGTCGCGCCCTTGCGCGCGAACGTCGCCATGCGCTCGGGCGTGGGTTCGAGCGAGGCCAGGTGGCCCGCGGTGAGCGCCGCGAGCGGGTCGCCGACCGTCCGCACGCGCTCCACGACCTCGTCCTTGTCGAGGTGCGCGAGGTCGGGGTCGTCGAGCTCTTCCCACGTGCGCGGAGCGGCGACCGTGGGGTGGGTGCGGCCGCGCAGCGAGTAGGGCGCGATGGTGGTCTTGTTGCCGTTGTTCTGGCTCCAGTCGACGAGCACCTTCCCGCCGCGCAGCGACTTCTTCATGTCGCTCACGACGAGGTCGGGGTGCTCGGCCTCGAGGTAGCGGGCGAGCTCGTGCGCCACCGCGCTGACCTCGTCGGTGGTCTGGTGCCCGTCGAGGGCTGCGTACAGGTGGATGCCCTTGGAGCCGCTCGTCACGGGCAGGGGGTTCAGGCCCATGCCACGCAGCACCTCGCGGGCCAGGCGGGCGACCTCGGCGCACTCGGGCAGCCCCGCGCCCTCACCGGGGTCGAGGTCGAGGACCAGGCGGTCCGGGTTCTTCTGGACCCCGGTCCGGCCGAACTGCCACTGCGGCACGTGGATCTCCAGGGCCGCGATCTGGCCGAGCCACGTGAGCGTCGCGAGGTCGTTGACGAGCGGGTACGCGTTGGTGCTGTGCTTGTGCTGGATCGTGCGGCGCCGGACCCACGTGGGGGTGCCCGCGTCGAGGTTCTTCTGGAAGAACACGGGTCCCTCGACGCCGTTGGGCCAGCGCTTGCGCGTCGCCGGCCGGTTCGAGGCGTGGGGGAGCAGGGCGTCGGCGACCGCAGCGAGGTAGGCCAGGACCTCGCCCTTGGTCGTGCCCGTGGCGGGGTACAGGACCTTGTCCAGGTTGGTGAGCTTGAGGCGGTGACCGCCGACGCTCACGGTCTGCGCCGCCGTCGAGGAGGCCATGGGTCCATGGTTGCCCGGGGCGGGTGGTTGCGCTCGGTGGGTGGTGATCGCGAGGGCCGCCGGGCGAGCGAGCGATTGACGGGTACCGGGGACTCGGCGAGCATGTGACGCGCACCACTTCTCGGCCGCCTCAGCGGTGGCGACCGGCCGCCGTGCGGCCCGTCCTCCCTGTCTCGGCCGCCCTGCCGACACCTCAGGAGATGCCATGACAGTGTTCGACCTCACCGGGCGCCGGGCCCTCGTCACGGGCGGGGCCCAGGGCCTCGGCGAAGGGATGGCCCGCGCTCTCGCGGCGGCGGGCGCGACCGTCGTGGTCGCGGACCTGCAGGACAGCGGGGCGCAGGTCGCGGCCGGACTGCCGTCCGAGCACGGGCAGGAGCACGCGTTCACGCGGCTCGACGTCACCGTGGAGCCGGACTGGGAGCGGGCGATCGCCGCGACGATCGACGCCGTGGGTGGTCTCGACGTCCTGGTCAACAACGCAGGCATCGAGATCTCGGGGCTGCTCACCGAGGTCGATCCCGACGACGTCCGGCGGATGCTCGAGGTGAACGTCCTCGGGACCACGCTCGGGATCAAGCACGGCCTACGGGCGATGCGCCCCGGTGGGCCCGCTGGTTCCGGGGGTGCGATCGTGAACGTCTCCTCGGTCGCGGCCACGATCGCCTTCCCCGGCATCTCCGTCTACTCGGCCACCAAGTCCGCGGTCGACCGCCTGACGCGCGTCGCCGCCATGGAGAGCGGAAAGCTCGGCTACGGCGTCCGGGTCAACTGCGTCTACCCGGGCCTCGTGCCGACCGCGATGGGTGCGGGGCTCGCGAACGACATGGCGACCCTGGGGCTGTACGGCTCGGCTCAGGAGGCGGTCGGTGCCGTGGTCGACCTGACTCCCTCCGGGCGCCTGGGGACGGTCGAGGACATGGCCGACGCGGTCGTGTTCCTCGCATCGGACGCGGCGCGGTTCGTCAACGGTGCGGGGCTCCCGGTCGACGGTGGGATGGGGATGTGACGGGCGTGGGGGTCGGCGACCCTTCGTGAGTGCGGAGCGGCCGTCGTCGACCGGCCCGACCGACGACGGCCGCTCCGCTCCCGGCGCCTAGACCTCGAACGTGCAGTTGTGCAACCTTTGCAGTCGTGCATATAGTGCAGTAATGCACAACCCTCCGACGTCCCTCCGCGAACGCAAGCGCGCCGAGACCTGGCTCGCGATCCACCAGGCGGCCTCCGCCCTGGTGCGCGAGAAGGGGCTCCACCACGCGACCGTCGAGGAGATCGCCGCCACGGCAGGCGTCTCGCAGCGGACGTTCTTCAACTACTTCGCGACCAAGGAGGAGGCGATCCTGGGGCTCGTGCCCCCGAGCGTCTCCGACGAGGCGCTCGCCGCCTTCCGCGCGGAGACCGAGGGTCCCGCGTTCGAGCGGGTCGTGCGGTTCCTGCTCTCGATCCTGCGGTCCACGCTGCACCCCGGCGTGCCGTTCGCCGAGCGCAAGGCGCTCGTGCGGGAGCACCCCGAGCTGCGGCGGCACGCCATGGGCTACGTCTCCCAGGTCGAGTCGCTCGTGAACGACCTGCTGTCCGACCGGGCCGAGGACGGGACGGGGTTCAGCGAGCTCGCGTCGCTGGGCCTGCCCGACAGCCCCGACACCGCCCGAGCGCTCCTCATGCTCGCCGGCACCATCATGCGCTTCGCGTACTCGCGCGACCCCGGAGCCGCCCTGAGCGACGCCGACGCCGAAGCCGAGATCAGCGAAGCGATCACCATCTTCCGAGAGGTCTTCGAGGCCACGCTATGACCCACCCCACCCCGGCCGGCGGCACGCCGGCACCCACCCGGCGCGCGGCTCCCACCGTGCCCGGACAGGCCACGTCCGCGGCGGCCCCAGCACCGAAGGACCGCAAGATCGTCCTGCTGTTCATGGGCCTCATGGTCACCATGCTGCTCGCGTCGCTCAACCAGACCGTCCTGTCCAGTGCTCTGCCCACCATCGTGGGCGAGCTCAACGGCGTCGAGCACATGAGCTGGGTCATCACGGCCTTCATCCTCGCCTCGACCATCACCATGCCGATCTACGGCAAGATCTCGGACGTCCTGGGCCGCAAGCCCCTGCTGCTCACCGCGATCCTGCTGTTCATGGCGGGCTCCGTGATCGGCGCCGTCGCAGGCGACATGAACCTGCTCATCGTGGGCCGCACGGTCCAGGGCCTGGGCGGCGGTGGGCTCATGATCCTGTCGCAGGCCGCGATCGCCGACGTCATCCCCGCGCGGGGGCGCGGCAAGTACATGGGCATCATGGGCGCGGTCTTCGCGGTCTCCTCGGTCGCGGGACCGCTGCTGGGCGGCTGGTTCACCGAGGGGCCCGGCTGGCGCTGGGTCTTCTGGATCAACATCCCCCTGGGCATCCTCGCCGCGCTCGCAGCGATCTTCCTGCTGCACCTGCCCAGGAAGCAGCGAGGCGCGGAGCGCGTGCGCCACGACTACCTCGGCATGGCCCTCATGGCCGTGGCCACCACGGCGATCGTGCTGGTCGGGACCTGGGGCGGCTCGCAGTACGAGTGGGGTTCGGCGACGATCCTCGGGCTCATCGCGCTGGCGGTCGTGGCCGCCGTGGCGTTCGTGCTCGTCGAGAAGCGTGCCGACGAGCCGATCATCCCGCTGCACCTGTTCGCGGACCGCAACTTCACGGTCACGACCATCGCGGCGCTCGCGACCGGTATCGCGATGTTCGGCGCGATCGGCTACATGCCGACGTACCTCCAGATGGCGACCGGCGCGAGCGCGACCGTCGCAGGCCTGCTCATGATCCCCATGATGGGATCGCTGCTCGTCACCTCGGTCATCACGGGCCAGATGGTCTCGCGGACCGGGAGGTACAAGGTCCTCCCGATCGTCGGTTCGCTGATCCTGGGCGTGGGTCTGGCGCTGCTCTCGACCGTCAAGGCCGACACCGCGACCCCGATGATCTGCGTGTTCCTCGCGGTGATCGGGATCGGGCTGGGCAGCAGCATGCAGATCCTCACGCTGATCGTGCAGAACTCGTTCCCCCTGCGCGAGGTCGGGACCGCGACCGCGGCCAACAACTACTTCCGTCAGGTCGGTGCCACGCTGGGATCGGCCGTGGTCGGCAGCGTCTTCATCTCGCGTCTGACCACCCTCATCGCGGAGAAGTTCCCGCAGGGCACGGGGTCGGCGGGCGGGACGGGCTCGCTCACCCCGGACCTGGTCCAGTCCCTGCCCGACGGCGTGCGCGCCCTCGTGATCGAGTCCTACAACGAGGCGCTCGTGCCGCTCTTCCTCTACATGGTGCCGCTCGCGCTCATCGCCGCGATCGCCCTGTGCTTCATCCACGAGAAGCCGCTCGCGACCTCGGTCGAGCACGAGATCGCCGCGGAGTCCCTGGCCGAGGGCCAGCTCCTGGTGACCGACGAGGACGAGGCGAGCGACGCCGTCGGGCCCCTCGAGGACGCGACCAGCGGACCGCAGCCCCACCAGCGGTAGATCCCGCCGCATGCGCAGGGACCTCCGGCCGCAGCCGGAGGTCCCTGCGCTTCGTGGTCCGAGGACCTCAGGTGGTCACGCTGCCCGCGGCTGCCGCCACGGGGCTCGGGGCGGGACGGTCCTTGGCGAGCTCCTGGTAGGACTTGTGGTCGGTGAACAGCTCGTCGCGCAGCGGGTTGCGCCGCCTCGTCACGATGACCTTGGCCTGGTAGACCGCGACCGCGACGTTGGCGAGGAGCGAGACCAGGCTCACGACGAACAGTGCCGTGGGGTTGTGCGACGAGTCGACCGCGAAGGTCGAGTCCGACACGAACGTCGGCACGGCCATGGTGAACATCATCCAGAACGCGAGCGTGTGAGCGCGGTGCTGGAGCCAGGCGCCCTTGCGCAGGAAGAACGCCGGGATGGTGCAGCTGATGAGCAGTGCCGCGCCCGCGTAGAACGCGTGGTCACCCACGCAGTTGTAGACGTACGCGAAGTTCCACAGGTCGTACGCGATGATCCAGAACCACATCATGTCGGGCCAGACCATGTCCTTGAACCGGTCGCGCGTGATGTAGATGCCGGCCCAGCCGCAGATCGTCAGCAGGTTCAGGATGCCCGCGACGCCGTTCATGATGTTCCACGAGCCGCCGACCATGAAGACGCCGTCGACCATGCCGTGCATGCCGGAGACCTGGAAGTCGCGGATCACGGCCTCGAGGATGTTGAGGCCCAGGATCGCGGGCGGGAACAGCAACGCGTACTTCATGGCCGCGATGCGAGGGTTGTAGCGGATGAGCATGAAGCCGATGCACCCGGCCAGGGCCGAGTACACCTTGACCCAGTGGAACCAGGTGCCGGTCGAGGAACCGGCGCCCGCGGTGTGCGGCCACACGAAGATCGTCAGCAGGACCGGCAGGACGATGAAGATCCCGATCGCGGCGGTCTTGGACCAGCGGACCAGCTCGTTGAGGCCGACGAGGGCCGCGAGCACCACGAACCACATGACGGCGGCTTGCCAGGGGATGGAGTCGAACAGGAACACGTCGCTCCCTTTCTCAGGACGGCGGGACGGCAGGTGTCGTCCCGGCGGGTGGGGGAGGTGCGCCAGGTGGACGGGCGCGGACCCCGGCGCACCGGTGTGGTCCGTGCTGTCGCGTCACTCGGAATCGGCCCGCGCCCCCTCGAGGTGCAGCGCCTGCCGCACGATCGTCACGAGCACCGCGTCGTCGACCTCGGGGCAGTTCCGGGCCAGGCCCACGAGGCCGTAGACCAGGACGTAGAACGTCTCGGGCACGTGCTCGATGCGGACCTGGTGCCGGGCCGCGTAGGCCTCGACCGTTGTGGCCTCGACGCACTCGACGACCGCGCGCACGGCGCGGTCGAGGAACCGGTTGTACAGCCCCGTGTGCTCGGCGCGCTGCAGGTCGTCACGCAGCGGGTCGACCGAGCGCAGGTGGGTGCGGAACATCGCGACGCAGTCGACGAGCGCCTTGTCGATGTTGCCCGGCTCGCGGGCTGCGTCCCAGGCGTGCACGGCCTCGACGAACTCGGCGACGTACCCCTCGAGGACCGCGTCGACGAGCGCGTCCTTGTCGGGGAAGTAGTAGTAGACGAGCCCCCGGGCCACGCCGGCCCGCTCGGCGACGTCCTTGGTCGAGGTGTGGGCGATGCCCTGCTCGGCGAACAGCTCGCGGGCCGCGAGGACGATCTCCTCGGCCCGCACCTCGGGCGCCGAACGGCGTCGTCTGGGCCTCGTGGCGTCGGTCATCTGGGCTCCTTCCCGAGCTGATGACTCCGACGCTAGAACCGCTATTGACACAGCGTCAACAGTGTTCCGGCGGGTCAGGACCTAGGTCCCGGAGAACGGGGCCGTTGGGCCTGCGGACGGGCAGCGGCACGGGTCGTGCGCCCCGCCAGGACGTGAGACGCCCCGGGGGCGAGGGCGGACGCGGTCCCTCCGGGGGTGCGCGGTGTGCGACGGTAGATGGTCGGTGTCAGCACGAGCAGCGAGGAACTCATGAGCGGTGAACCCCAGGTCGGGGCAGAGCTACGGGCCCTGCGGGAGCACTTCACGCGGCTGATGATGACGTACCGGTTCGGCATGGACGAGGTGATGACCAAGATCACCATCCTGCGCGACGAGTTCGCGTACGCCCACGAGTACAACCCGATCGAGCACGTGTCCTCGCGGCTCAAGTCGCCCGAGTCGCTGCTCGCCAAGGCGCGGCGCAAGGGCGTCGACCTGACGATCGACGCGCTGCGTGCGGAGATCTTCGACATCGCGGGCGTGCGCGTCACGTGCAGCTTCGTGTCCGACATCTACAAGGTGCGCGACATGATCGCGGCGCAGCAGGACCTCGTGGTGCTCGAGGAGCGCGACTACATCTCCCACCCCAAGGGCAACGGGTACAAGAGCCTGCACCTCATCGTCGAGGTGCCCGTGTTCCTGTCCGACCGGGTGCAGCCCGTGGTCGTCGAGATCCAGATCCGGACCATCGCCATGGACTTCTGGGCCAGCCTCGAGCACAAGATCTACTACAAGTACGACAAGGCCGTCCCGCAGCGCCTCCTCGACGAGCTCAAGGAGGCCTCGCTCGCGGCCTCGGAGCTCGACGAGAAGATGGAGCGCCTGCACGACGAGGTGCTCCAGCACTCGCGCGACACCGCGACCGAGCACCCCGAGGGAAAGAGCGCGAGCCCGTTCGCTCCCTCGTGGGAGCTGCTCGACTCGTACCTGCGGGGCAAGCCGGGGGCGATGGGTGCCGCGGGAGCATCCGGGGTGCCGGCCGCCGTGGAACCGGGCGACGCCCCTGCCGCGGGCTAGAGCAGCGTCTCGACCGCGATCCGCACGGTGTCGCCGACGTCGACCCCCTCACGCCGACGCACCGCGGCCTTGACGGGCAGCACGAACGTCCTGCGCTCGGCGTCGGGGAAGACCGACGTGGACCAGCGCGAGCCGCCGAGCGTGACCTCGACCTTGACCGACCCGAACCCGGCCGGGGGCAGCGGGGAGTCGGCGATCTCGTCGCTGACGTCGGTGGGCAGGGCCGCGAAGACCCACGTGTCGCTGCGCGCGGTCCATCGCCACAGCTCCGCCTCGAACTCGTACCTGGTGCCGGCCATGCGCCCATGATGCCGGGCGCCGCCCACAGGCGGCGCTCCGCGCTGGGCGGCGCCCCGCGCTGGGCGGCGCCCCGCACGCGGCGACCGCACCCGACGCCCTGCCGGCCCGCCCGAGCGCCGGACCGCCTCGCCACCGCGCACGCGAGCGCGCCATGATGGCTCCGTGACCGATCCCGTGCCCCACGTCGTGGCCGTGGCCCCGAGCCCTGCCCACGGCTTCAGCAAGGACCTGCGCTCCAGCGTCCAGGTCGTCGAAGGGCTGGGCGTCGTCGGCGACGCGCACGCCGGGGACACCGTGAAGCACCGCAGCCGCGTGCGGGCCGACCCGACCCAGCCCAACCTGCGCCAGGTCCACCTCATGCACGCCGAGCTGTTCGACGAGCTGGCCGAGGCGGGCTTCGACGTCGGCCCCGCGGATCTGGGCGAGAACGTGACGACGCGCGGGGTCGACCTGCTGGGCCTGCCGCGCGGCACCCTCCTGCACCTCGGCGAGACGGTCGTCCTCGAGGTCACGGGGCTGCGCAACCCGTGCCAGCAGATCAACGACTTCCGTCCGGGCCTGCTCAAGCGGCTCGTCCTGCCGGACGGCCAGGGCGACGTGATCCGCAAGGCGGGGATCATGACCGTGGTCGAGCGGGGCGGGTCGGTCGCCGCCGGCGACCGTGTCGAGGTCGAGCTCCCCGCCGGACCGCACCACCGGCTCCAGATGGTCTGACGACTCGCCAGGCCCCGGCCCCGGGAGCACCATGGAGGCATGAGGGCCATCTGGAAGGGTGCCATCACGTTCGGTCTCGTCAACGTGCCGATCAAGGTCTACTCGGCCACCGAGGACCACGACGTGCCGCTGCACCAGGTGCACGACAAGGACGGCGGCCGGATCCGTTACCAGCGCCGGTGCGAGGTCTGCGGCGAGGTCGTGGCGTACGAGCACATCGACAAGGCGTACGACGACGGCGAGCGCACGGTCGTGCTCACGGCCGAGGACCTGGGGTCGCTGCCCGCCGAGCGCAGCCGTGAGGTCGAGGTCGTGGAGTTCGTGCCCACCGACCAGATCGACCCCATGCTCCTGGACCGCAGCTACTACCTCGAGCCCGACTCCTCCTCGAACAAGGCCTACGTGCTGCTGCGCCGCACGCTCGAGGAGACCGACCGCACCGCGATCGTGAAGTTCGCGCTGCGCCAGCGCACGCGGCTCGCGGCGCTGCGCGTGCGCGACGACGTGCTCGTGCTGCAGACGCTGCTGTGGGCCGACGAGGTGCGCGAGGCCGCGTTCCCGACGCTCGACGAGCCGGCGAAGGTCAGCGCGAAGGAGCTCGCGATGTCGTCGCAGCTCGTCGAGTCCTTCGCGGCCGACTTCACGCCCGAGGAGTACCAGGACGACTACCAGGCCCAGCTCCGTCAGCTCATCGAGGCCAAGATCGCGGCAGGCGACACGTTCAGCACCGAAGAGACCTTCGGCGAGCAGGAGGAGAAGGGCGGCGAGGGCGCCGAGGTCATCGACCTCATGGAGGCGCTCCGCCGCAGCGTCGAGAGCTCGCGCGGCAAGAGGTCGGGCGACGCGAAGGGCGAGAAGCCCGCGAAGGAGGCTGCGCCGTCGGGCACCACGAGGAAGAAGAGCGAGCGCCCGACGGCGTCACGCGCCTCGGACGACCAGGCCGCCTCGAGCACGGCTCCCGCCTCGACGAAGGAGCCCGCGAAGAAGAAGACGACGCGCAAGAAGGCCTCGGCGTGACGTGCCGCGGCGTGCCAGGCTGACGCCATGACCCACGACCAGCCCGAGAACCCCGACCTGTCCCGCCTCGTCGCCGAGGCCGAGCAGCACGAGCGCGACCTCGTCCTCGCGCGCTTCACGCACGACGACGCGTGGCGGCTCGGCTGCCTGCTCGTCGAGCTCGCCGCGGAGCGGACGCTGCCGATCACGATCGACGTGCGCCGCGGACCGCAGCAGGTCTTCCACGCCGCGACCGAGGGCACCACGCCCGACAACGACACCTGGGTCCAGCGCAAGGTGCGCGTGGTCGAGCGGTTCGGTGCGTCGTCGTACCTCATGGGCCTGCGCGCCAAGGCCAGGGGCACGACGTTCACGGCGCAGCACGAGCTGCCGCTCCAGGAGTACGCGGCCCACGGCGGGGCGTTCCCGCTGCGGGTCGAGGGGGTCGGGGTGATCGGCGTCGTGACCGTGTCCGGCCTGGCCCAGCGCGACGACCACCTGCTCGTGGTCGAGGCGCTGGGGACGTTCCTGCGGACCGCCGCCTGACGTGCCCGACGCGCCGCCGCGCCTGACCGGGGTGCGCCGACCGATGAGTTCGCCGGTCCCGGCCGGTCGGACCTGAAGAGTGCGACGCACCGCGCGCCGCGCGGGAGGAGGAGAGCGATGAGACCGATCGTCCCGAGCCTGTGGTTCAACGGAGGACTCGAGGAGGCCGTGGCCTTCTACACCTCGGTGTTCCCCGACAGCACCGTCGGCGACTCTCTGAAGATGCCCGACGGCACCCTGGTCACCATCGACTTCACGTTGCAGGGCCAGCCCTTCAACCTCATCAACGGCGGCCCCGACCACCTGTTCCCGTTCAGCGAGGCCGTGTCGTTCATCGTGCGCTGCGAGGACGAGGCGGAGGTCGACCACTACTGGGACGCCCTGCTCTCGGGCGGCGGCACCGAGTCGCAGTGCGGCTGGCTCAAGGACCGCTACGGGTTGTCGTGGCAGGTCGTGCCCGTCGAGTTCGAGGAGCTCGCGCAGTCCGACGACCAGGAGGCCGTGGCGCGGATGATGGGCGTCATGATGCAGATGATCAAGCTCGAGATGCCTGCGCTGCGGGCCGCGTTCGCGGGGGAGGATGTTCCGGGAGCCTGAGGCAGCCCTGCGCGAGGCCCGGAGGAGCGGAGTGCTGCTGTGCGATCGACCGACCTCCCGAGGACGTTCCTCGGGAAGAAGAGGTTCCTTGCGTCGTTCGACGCGTTCTTCGAGCAGGGACTCCTGGTGGTCGCCGAGGACGGGAGCAGGGCCGTCCACGAGACGTTCGACCCCACGGCTGGGCCCGTTCACCACGACGGTGACTCGCTCTACGTCGTCGTCCAGAGCGCCGTCGACGGCCCGGTGACGGTCGTCGTCTTCGATGCGAAGGCGCCGCGGCAGCTGGTCGCCGACCTGAGCCTGGTGTTCGACGGCCGGTTCGAGGGCGGACGCGGAAGGATCGTCCTCGAGGCCACGGACGATTCGCTGCGGGTCGTCGTCGCGGCGGAGGAGGACGACTCGCCACGCGTCCGGGTCTACCTCGACGACCTCCTGCGGGCGACGTCCGTCGTCGTGGTCCTCTCCTAGCGGAGTCGCCCGGTGAACGGGCTCGGCCCTCGTCCCCACCGGCATGGGGACGAGGGCCGAGGTCTGTGGTGCGGGTGCGGTGCCAGGCAGGGCGCCGCACCCCGAGGTGGATCGGTCGCGGGTCAGCCGCCGATCAGCACGTCGTCGCGTCGTACGAGGCGACGAGCGTGGACGTCGCGCCCCCGGCCGTGACGTCGAACGAGACCTGCCCGGTGGCCACCGAGGCAGAGCGTGTCGCGAACCGCTGCGACGCGCTGCGCCCGGCCTCCACCCCCGCGAACGACTTGGAGCCGGCGCTCGTACGGATCGTGACGTCGACCGCCTCGTCCCCGGCGTTGACGGCACGGCCCGTGAGCTGGACCTTGCCCGCCACGCACTGGGCGCTCGCGGTGACGTCGATCGCCACCGGCGAGACGGGGGTCGTGGGCACCTCGTAGGGGGCCACGTCGACCCGTCCGGTCACGGCGAGGCCGCCGTTCGCGGCGTCCACCGTGACGGTCCGGCCCGCGAGCGAGCCCGCCGCGACGTCGGCCGCGGTGAGCGTGCGGCGCACCGTGCCGCACGACGCCTCGGCGCCCGCCGCGAGCTCGGGCAGGGTGCACAGGCCCGCCGACCCGACCCCCGTCAGCCGCACGTTGCCGGTGTTGCGCACCGTGACCTGGTTGACCACGACGTCGCCCGCGTTCACCGAGCCGTTCCCGTCGGTGTCCTCGACCGTGGGCTCGCCCGCCGTGACGGCGAGCGAGGGGCGACGGTCGACCAGGTCGACGGGCTCGCCCGTGAGCGCGACCGAGGACGCCTGGTCGGCGTTCATGTACCAGCGGGTCTCGGGGACGAAGAAGCCGTCCGCGAGGTCGCCGGCCGTCACGACGCGGTACGCGAGCGCGCACAGGTAGGTTCCGCCCGCGGGCAGGCTGCTCCAGTTGCAGCCCGGTGACAGGTTCGTCAGGTTGCCCGTCGCGGTCGAGCGGTAGGCCGTGGTCCCGGTGTTGTAGACGCGGAACGAGTAGGGGACGCGCTCGCCGACCGTGTACGGCTGGGCCGCCACGTCACGGTCGGTCGTGTACTTCCCGAACACCGCGAGCGAGGTCACGGCTCCCCCCGAGGGGCCGCCGGTCACGCTCACGTAGCCGTACGCGCGGGCCTGCGTGCCGTCGGCCGCGGTCAGGACGCTCTGGACGCGGACGGGGTTGGCGGCCGTGGTCGCCGCAGCGGTCGCGGACGCCGTGAGCGCGACCTGGACCGTGACCGTCTCGCCGACCGCGAGCGCCGGGACGTCGACCGTGGTCGCGCTCCAGCCCACGGGGGCGTCGATCGTCAGGCGCGAGGCGCCGAGCGGCGCCTGGTTCTGGTTGGTGACCTCGACGGGGACCTGCACCGTGGCGCCCGTCGCGACGGTCGTGTCCGGCACGACGGTCGAGGCGCACGTGGCGTTGAGCCACTCCTGGTCGAAGCTCGCGAACGAGATGGCGTTCATGCCCTGCGTCTCGTACAGGAGACCGAACCGCCCGTCGCCGAGGGGCGAGAGCGTCGAGTAGGCGCCCGAGCCGGGGTTGACGACCCGGAAGCCGGGCCAGGTCGCGCCGTCGTCGCACGAGAGGCGCACGGTCACGTTCTCGCGGCCCGTGGTGCTGTTGGAGTTGCTGAACAGCAGCATCTTCGCCTCGGCCGAGCCCTCGGGGGCGTCGGGGTACAGGCGCGAGATCGACCCGTTGTTGGTCGGGTCGGGGAGCTGGCGGTCCAGGGTCACGGGGCCGTAGGTGTGCCCGCCGTCGCTCGAGAACGCGATCTTGCGGTACTTGCTGCCCGCGGAGTCGCGCGAGTTCATCATGACGCGACCGTCGGAGAGCTCGACCGACTTGTTCTCGTCCATGCCCGTGCCGAACGCCTCGCCGTGCGCCCACGTGGCGCCGTGGTCGTCGGAGTAGACGCTGTAGGCCTTGTAGGTCCCGCCCGTGCGGGCCGTGAACTGCTGGACCAGGCGTCCGGCGTGCTCGCCGTAGCGCAGCTGGATGCCCTCGCCCGAGGCCGCGAAGATGCCGGCCCACGACGGGTCCTTGGCGCCCTCGGTGATGACGCGGCCCTCCCACGTCTCGCCCCCGTCCTCGGAGACGCTGACCGCGGCGTGCAGGATCTGGCGGTTGGTCGGGTCGATGCCCGTGGCCGACCCGCCGAAGCCCTGGTCGAACGACTTCACGTGGAAGTTGAAGATCGTGCCGGTCTCGCGGTCCACGACGTAGCTGGGGTCCGAGAACCCGTACTTGTCGGGGGACGAGTTCGTCCCGTACCCCGCGGCCACGACGGTCGTGGCCTCCCAGGTGGCGCCGCCGTCACGGCTCACGCGCTGCAGGATCGAGTTGGGCTGCGGGGCGTCGCCCGCGTTGAACGGGCGCCCGTCGTACGAGGCGAGGATCGTGCCGTCGTTCGTCGTGGTCAGCGCGGGGATGCGGTAGTTCGCGTAGCCGCCCGTGCCGCCGACCGCGAGGGTCTGCTCGGAGAACGTCCCGGGCCCGTCGGTCGCGGCGGGCGGGAAGGGGTCGAACGCCTGGGCGCTCGCGGCGGGGGCCACGAGGAGCAGGGACAGCCCGGCCGCGAGGGCCGCGCGCGACCCGCGGCGGCGTGCGCACGCCGGTGACCGCGGGTCGGGTGGGGTCGCTGGGGTGGATGGGTGCAGTGGCATCAGATACTCCTGGCTTCGTCGGGTCAGAGCTCTTGGTGCACGGTGCGGTCCTGCGGGTGCTGTGCCCGCCCCGGGGCGCGGGGTGTGCACGGCGCGGACCTCCGCCTCGGCACCGAGTCGGGTGCGGGGGTCCGGTCTGTGGGTGCTCCTGGTGCGAGGTGCCCGACGGCGGAGCGTGCGTCGGGCGGAGGGGTGCGGGACCGCCGTGGTCGTCGCGACCCGTGGTGCTGGTCACGGTGTCCGGGGTGTCGGCGTCGGTGCGGACGACCCCGGACGGGTGGGGCTCGGGTGGGTGGGGTGGGCCGTCAGTGCGTCAGCGCGTCGACGAACCACCCCGTGATGCTCGTGGGGTGCGTGATCGCGGTCCCGACCACGACGGCCCAGGCCCCCGCGTCGAGCGCGGCGCGCGCCTGGGCGGGCGAGTGGACGCGTCCTTCGGCGATGACGGGCAGGTCGAGGCGCTCGACGAGCTCGGCGAGCAGCTCGAGGTCCGGACCGTCGGTGCGGGGACGTTCGCCCGTGTACCCCGACAGCGTGGTGCCGACCACGTCGACCCCGGCGTCGAAGGCGGCGAGCGCGTCGTCGAGGCTGCCGCAGTCGGCCATGACGAGCGCGGACGTGTGCTCGCGCAGCCCGGCGACCGTGCCCGCGAGGCTCAGGCGGTCGGGCCGCGGGCGGCGGGTCCCGTCGATCGCGACGATCGTCGCACCGGCCTCGGCGACCGCGACCGCGTGGCGCAGCGTCGGGGTGATGAAGACGCCGTCGGACCCGTCCTTCCACAGCCCCGTGACGGGCACGGTGATCTTGCGCTCCGCGAACGCCCGCGTGACGTGCTCGATGTCCGCGACGCCCTGGACGCGGATGCCCGCCGCACCGCCCTCGACCGCGGCGAGCGCGACCTGGGTCATGGTGCGCGGGTCGCGCATGGCCTCGCCGGGGTAGGCCTGGCACGAGACGACCAGACCACCACGCAGAGCGATCAGGGGGTCCTGCGCGGGGGCGCTGGGCGGCGTCGGCGGGCTGTCGGTCACGGGTTCCTCCGGGGAGCCGAGGGGGCGGACGGGAGAGCGGTGACGAGGTCGAGGCCGACCTCGAGGTCCTGCGGGAGGGACGTAGCGGCACCACGGGTGTCGCTGTGCGCGGCGAGCGCGAGCCGGGCGGCACCGAGGACCGCGGCGTCCCCGCCGAGCACGGCCGGGACCACGGGCAGGCCCGCGAGCGGCGGCATGAGCTCGGTGGCGAGCGCGGCGTTCATGGTGTCCCACCAGAGCGCCCCGGCCCCGGCGAGCCCGCCGCTGACCACGACGACCTCCGGGTCGAGCATGTTCGCGACGCCACCGACCGTGCGGCCCAGGGCTGTCGCCGCGACGACGACCGCGTGCCGCGCGACCGTGTCGTCGCCGGCGACCTCGCACACCGCGCGGGCCGTCGTGTGCGCCGGGTCGCCGCCCAGGCGCAGGTAGAGCGCGTGCAGCGCCGGGCCGGACCCGACGGCCTCGAGGTGGCCCGTGCGCGAGCACGTGCACGGGAGCCCCGCGGCCTCGGCCACGGGAAGGTGCCCGAGGTGGCCCGCGACGTGCCGGGCGCCGTGCTGGGGCGAGCCGTCGAGCAGGAGCGTCGCGCCGACCCCGGTACCGGCGGCGACCACCAGCGCGGTGCGCGTCCCCGCGCACGCGCCGAGCCAGTGCTCGCCCAGCGCGTGGGCGTGCACGTCGTTGTCCGCGAGCACGGGCAGGCGCGCGGCGGGACTGCCCGTGGCCGCGAGCCGAGCCGAGATCCCGCCCGTGAGGTCGGTCCCGGCCCAGCCCGTGAGGGCGTCGGTCGCGGAGACCACGGTCCCGCGGCCCGAGTCGATCACCCCGGCCGAGCCGATGCCGACCCCGACCAGGACGTCGGGCGACCCGGGTGCGTCGACGCCGTCGGGCAGAACGAGCCCGACCAGGCGCGCGACCGCGTCGAGGATCGCGGCCGCCCCCTCCCGGGCCGGGGTGGGGACCCCGGCCCGGGCGAGGACCGTGCCGTCGTCGCGCACGAGCCCGGCGGCGATCTTGGTACCGCCCAGGTCGATCCCGACGGCGGTGCGGTGGCTGATCGGGGAGCGCGTCACAGCAGCCCGGCCTCCGCGAGGATCACCTTGATCTGGTCCACGACCTCGCCCTCCAGGGCGGGGGCGGGGGTCGTCATGACGTTGGACTCGATCAGGCCGAGGAGCTGGAGCGAGGTCTTGAACGCGCCCAGGCCGCTCGCGCCGCCGCTGTACCCGCGGGGCTGGAAGACGATCTCGAAGAGGGCCGCGAGGCGGTCCTGCTCGTCGCGCGCCGCGGCCCAGTCGCCGGCCTGCGCCGCGTCCCACAGGCGCACGTAGCCGGCCGGGTCGACGTTGCCGAGGCCGGGGACCACGCCGTCGGCGCCGAGCAGGAGCATGCCGTCGACCACGACCTCGTGGCCCGTGAACAGGCGCAGGGGGCTGCCCGCCGCACGGTTGGCCGCCACCAGGCGACGGAAGCCGACGTCGTCGCCGCTCGAGTCCTTGACGCCTGCGATGACGCCCTCGGTGCCCAGGCGCACCAGCATGCCCAGGTCGAGCTTCGAGTGCACGCACACCGGGACGTCGTACGCGAACAACGGCAGGTCGCTCGCCGCGGCCACGCCGCGGAAGTGACGCTCGATCTCTTCGTCGTTCGTGCGGATGTACAGGGGGGCGGTCGCGACGACCGCGTCGACGCCCGCGTCGACCGCGCGACGGACCTGGTCCGCGACGCGGTGCGTCGTCAGGTCGATCACGCCCGCCATGACGGGGACGCGGCCGGCCGTGATCTCGACGGCGGCCTCCATGACCTGGGTGCGGCGCGCGTCGTCGAGGTAGGCGACCTCACCCGACGAGCCGAGCACGAACAGGCCGTGCACGCCCGCGTCGAGCTGGCTGGTGATGACGCGCTCGAAGGACGCGCGGTCGAGCTCGCCGTCCGCCGTGAGGGGCGTGACGACCGGAGGGATGACGCCGGCGAAGGTGGGCGTGGTCGAGGTGGGCACAGCAGACTCCAAGGATGGTGCGGTGGTGCCGGGCGGGACGACCGCCCGGCACCGGGTGGATGTGGGGGGGACCGTCAGAGCAGGGTCGGCGCAGCGCCGAGCAGGGTCCGGGTGTAGTCGTTCGTCGGGCGGTCGAAGACCTCCTCCGCCGTGCCCTCCTCGACGACCTTGCCGAAGTACATGACCGCGATGCGGTCCGAGACGTACCTGACGGTCTGGATGTCGTGCGAGATGAACACGAGCCCGAGGTTCAGGCGCGCCTTGAGGTCGGTCAGCAGGTTGAGCACCTGTGCGCGCACCGAGACGTCGAGCGCCGAGGTGGGCTCGTCCGCGACGATCACGTCGGGCTCGAGCGCCAGGGCGCGGGCGATCGCCACGCGCTGGCGCTGGCCGCCCGAGACCTGGCTCGGCAGCACGTCGAGCGCGGACTGGGGCAGACCCACGAGGTCGAGCAGCTCCGACACGCGCTTCTCGCGGTCGCGCGGCGACCCGATCCCGTGCACGTCGAGCGGGTCGCGCAGGATGTCGCGGACCAGCATGCGGCCGTTGAGGGCCGTCGACGGGTCCTGGAACACGATCGAGATCGCGCGCCCGAACTCCTTGCGGGTCCTGGCGTTGCGCTTGAGGACGCTCCGGCCGTTGAAGACCACGTCGCCGCTCGTGGGCGCCTGGAGGCCCACCATGACCTTCGCGAGCGTCGACTTGCCGCAGCCCGACTCACCCACGATCCCGATGGTCTCGCCGCGCCGCACGGCCATGTCCACCCCCGCGACCGCGTGGACGCGGTCCGGACGGAAGAGCCTGCCGGTGCGGGCCTTGTGCACCACATGCACGTCCTTCAGCTCGAGCACGGGCGTGTCGTCGCTCATCGGGCACCTTCCTGGACGAGGAGACCGCTGTCGGTCGACTCCGTGTGGCTCGCATAGCGGTGGTCGGTCCCCGGCAGCGTGCGCAGCGGGGGGCGGGGCACGAACGCGTCCTGCGGTCGCGAGGACCGGGGCGCGAAGCGGTCGCCCGTCGCGAAGTCGCGCGGGGAGGGGACCGTGCCGGGGATCTGGTGCAGGCGCTCCGCGCCCGACTCGATCGACAGGACCGCCCCGAGCAGACCTCGCGTGTACTCGTGCTGCGGGTGCATGAGCAGGCTCGGCACGGGGGCCGACTCGACCACCTGGCCCGCGTACATGACCGTCACGCGGTGCGCGAGCGAGGCGACGAGCGCCAGGTCGTGGCTCACGAAGACCATCGCGAACCCGAGCTCGTCACGCAGCTCGTTGAGCAGGTCCACGACCTGCTTCTGGACCGTGACGTCGAGGGCCGTGGTCGGCTCGTCGGCCACGACCAGGCGAGGGTCGCGGGTCAGGGCCATCGCGATGAGCACGCGCTGACGCTGGCCGCCCGAGAGCTCGTGCGGGTAGCTCTTGAGCGTGCGCTGGGCGTCGAGGCCCACGAGCTCGAGGAGCTCGACCGCGGTGCGCGTCCCGCCGCGCTTGACGAGCTGGGCCATCTGCGTGCGGATGAGCATCGACGGGTTGAGCGAGCTGAGCGCGTCCTGGTAGACCATCGCCATCTCGTGGCCGCGCAGCGCGTTGCGGCGGGCCGGGGTCGCCGTGAGCAGGTCCACGCCGTCGAGCAGGATCTCTCCCGTGACCTGCGCGGACGAGGGCAGCAGGCCCATGACCGCGAGGCTCGTGAGCGACTTGCCGCAGCCGGACTCGCCCACGAGCGCCATGGTCTCGCCGGGGCGCACCGAGAAGCTGATGTCGTCCACGACCGCCACGTCGCCGTGCCGCTCCGGGAAGCGGATCGAGAGGTTCTTGACCTCGAGCAGGGGAGCGGCGTCGCCCGTGTAGACCAGGCGGTCGGTGCGGTCCTGCTCGGCGACGCGCAGGCGCTCGAGCTGGACCGCGAGTGCCTCGCGCTGCGCGGCGGCCGCGGCGACCGCGATCTCCGGGTCGGGGACGACCGAGGTGTCCGCGACGAGCTCGTCGAGCACGCGAGGCTCGCGCAGGTCGGCCGCGCCCGAGTACTCGAGGGGAGCGTCGGCGTCGGGCTCCGTGAGCGGGTCCGTGGCGTGCGCGGCGTCCTCCGCCGACGCGGCGGCCGCGCGGGCCTCGGCCGGCTTGCGGGCCGCGGGGCGGACCATCGCGTCCGTCAGGCCCTCGGACAGGACGTTGAGCGAGAGGACCGTCAGGAGGATCGCCATGCCCGGGAAGAACGTCGCCCACCAGCCGCCGTTGAGCAGCAGGTTGCGGCCGTAGGCGATCACGTTGCCCCACGACGGCTCGGGGTCCTGCACGCCCGCGCCGATGAACGACAGGCTCGCCTCGAACACGATGGCGTCGGCGACCAGCACGGTCGCGAAGACCATGATCGGGGCGATGCAGTTGCGGGCCACGTGCTTCATCAGGATCAGCGAGGTGCGTGCGCCGATGACCTTCTCGGCCGACACGTAGTCCTCGCCGAACTGGCTCAGGACGTTGGCCCGGACGATGCGGGCGATCTGCGGGGTGTAGAGGAACGCGATCGTGAAGATGAGGACCGGCAGGGACTTGCCCCACACGGCCACGAAGACCACGGCCAGGGCGATGCCGGGGAAGGCCATGATGATGTCGAGGATGCGCATCAGGGTCTCGCTCACGGCCTTGTGGGCCGTCGCGGCGATCGAGCCGAGGATCGCGCCGGCCACGAGGGCCACCGCAGTGGCCCCCAGGCCGATCACGAGCGAGTAGCGAGCGCCGTAGACGATGCGCGAGAAGATGTCGCGGCCCGTGCGGTCCGTGCCGAACCAGTGCTCGCCCGAGGGCGGCTGGGCCGGGGTGCCCGACTGCAGCGGGTCGTAGGCCGCCACGAGCGGCGCGAAGATCGCGAGCAGCGCGACCAGGAGCACGAACGCCAGGGCGATCTTGGAGCCCAGGGGGAGAGCGGCGAGGCGCAGACCCGGGCGGGACAGACGTTCTGTCAGCTTCCGACGCATGTCACACCGTCCGGATTCGAGGGTTGACGACGAGATAGAGGAGGTCGACCAGGATGTTGACGACCACGAAGGTCAGGGCGACGGTCAGCGTCACTCCCTGCACCAGGGCGGTGTCGCTCGCGGTGACCCCGTTGAGGATGAGCTTGCCCATCCCGGGCAGGTCGAAGATGACCTCGATGATGACCGCGCCGCCCATGAGGTAGCCGACGCGCAGGCCGAGGACCGTGATGGGCGTGATGAGCGCGTTGCGCAGGACGTTGCGTCCCACCACGACGCCGCGCGGCAGGCCCGAGCCGATCGCGGTGCGCACGTAGTCGCGGTCGAGCTCCTCGACCATCGCGGTACGGACGACGCGTGTCAGCGACGCCGCGACGGGGATGGCGAGCGAGAGCGCGGGCAGGAACATCGAGGCGAGGAACATCCCGAAGTCGTCCGCGGGGTTCGTGTAGCCGCCCGAGGGGAACCAGTCGAGCCGCAGCGAGAACTGCTGGATGAGGAGGATCGCGAGCCAGAACGACGGCGTCGCGACGCCCGCGATCGACAGGACGCGGATGACCTGGTCGGGCCAGCGGTCGCAGTAGAGCGCGGCGCTCACACCGAGCACCAGGGCGAGCACGACGGCGATCGCCAGGCCCATGAAGGTCAGCTGGAGCGTGAGCGGGAACGCGTTGGAGATGAGCTCGCTCACGGGCTGGGAGGGCGGCACGGTCATGCCCATGTCGCCACGCACGAGGCCGGCCAGGAAGTTGCCGTACTGCACGAGCATCGGGTCGTTGAGCCCGTTGGTGGCGCGGTAGGCCTCCTTGGCGGCGTCCGTGGCGGACTCGCCGAGGGCGTTGGTCGCCTGGTCGCTGGGCGCGAACTGCATGACGACGAAGACGAGCAGGGTGATGCCCAGGATCATGACGGGCAGGGCGAGCAGGCGTCGTCCGGTCAGTCGTAGGAGCGCGGTCACGCGGTACTCCTCGGGGTCGGGGTGGGTGACGGCGGCGCAGGGAGGGGCGCCGCCGTCACCCGGAACACGGGGACGTCAGGCGGTGCGGGAGACGTCCAGGAAGGACAGACCCGTGACGGGGATGGGCTTGAACCCGTCGAGCGCGGAGTCCTCCCAGGCCGTGGGGAGCTTGCGGTGCAGCAGCGGGTAGAGCGGGACCTCGTCCGAGAGGATGTCGTAGATCTCGCCCCAGGTCTTCTTCTGCTTGGTGGCGTCCTGCTCTGCGGCGCCCGCGTCGAGCAGACGCGTGACCTCGGCGAACTCGGGCGTGCTGGCCCAGCGGTAGCGCTTGACCGGCCACACCGAGCCCGAGTACCACCAGCGCAGGAGGAGGTCGGGGTCGTTGCCGAAGACCGACGGGTCGCCGGGGGCGACCATGACCTCGAGCTGGCCGTCGTCGACCTTCTTGTACTGGCCCCCGGACTGACCGATGTCGAGCGTCGTGGAGATCCCGACCGCGTCGAGGTCCTCCTTGATGAGCGGGGCGACGTCCTTGACCCAGCTCGTGTCGGTCGTCAGGAGCGTGATCGACAGGTCGCTCACGCCCGCGTCGGTCAGGAGCTTCTTGGCCTTGGCCGGGTCGTACGTGTAGACCGTGCCGGCCTCGACGTAGGACGGGTGCTCCTTGTGCAGGAAGCTCGTGGCCGCGGTCGCGTTGCCCAGCAGGCCCGTGCTGATGATCTTGTCCATGTCGAGCGCGTGGAAGAACGCCTGGCGCACGCGCTTGTCCGTGAACGGCGCCTTGGTGCAGTCGAACATCATGAACAGCAGGCCGAACGACTGGACCGACTCGACCGTGACGGCGTTGGAGAGGCGCTCGACGTCGAGGTAGGGCACGTCCTCGATCGACTGGACGCGACCCGACTCGACCGCGGTCACGCGGGCGGCGGCGTCCGAGAGCAGGTTCCAGGTCATGGCCTTGGCGAGGGCCGGGCGCGAACCGTTGTAGGCGTCGAAGCGCTCGAACGTGATCTTGTCGTCGACCGTGGCGCTCGTGAGCTTGTACGGGCCGGTGCCGACGGGCAGCGAGTCGTACGCCTTGGGGTCGGCCTCGACGATGGCCTTCGGGACGATCTTGACGACCGAGACGCGGTCGACGAACAGGCCGAACGGGTAGTTGAGCGTGAACGTGACCGTCTTGTCGTCCTTGGCCGTGACCGAGGCGAGGAAGGGCAGGAACTGGGAGTAGAGCGAGGCGTTCGCCGGGTCGAGGACGCGGTTGAAGCTGAAGACCACATCGTCGGTCGTGACGGGGGAGCCGTCGTGGAAGGTGGCCCCGTCGCGGAGCGTGACCTCCCAGGTGGTCTCGTCGATCTTCTTGGGCAGCTCCTTGCCGAGCGCGGCGTAGGGCGTGCGGGCTGCGGGGTCGAGCTCGACGAGTCCCTCGAGGACGTGCCAGTTGGCGGCCATGGTCACGGCGCCCGACGTCGTCATGGGGTCGAAGCCCGTAGACAGGGCGTACGAGATGCCCGCCTCGATCGTTCCGTCGAGGTTGGGCTTGGTCCCGCTGCCGGCGGGGGTGGTCTGCGGGTCGGCCGAGGTGGACGCGGGTCCGCCACAGGCGGCGACCGCGCTCGCCAGGACCGCTCCTGCGCCGATCACGCCGGCGAGCTTGAGGAAGCTGCGGCGAGAGGTGTCGGTCGCGTTCGTGCTATTCGCCATCGAGGTAGCCATGAACTCTCCAGATATAGGACGTCTGATGTCTGACGCTGGTAGGGTTGAACGGTAGAGGCAATTCCTGAGGAGGTCAAGGCGCATGACAGCTACCGATCCCGTGGATCATGGGGGATTCGCTCGACAGGGGGTTCGTCCCCCGACGACGACGGAGCAGATCAAGGAGTACATCCTGCGGGCCCACCTGCGGCCCGGTGACCTGCTGCCCACCGAGGCCGAGCTCTGCTCGCTGCTCGGTGTCAGCCGGTCGAACGTCCGCGAGGCGATCCGCACGCTCGCGGCGCTCGACATCGTCGAGGTGCGGCACGGGTACGGCACGTACGTGGGGCAGCTCTCGCTCAAGCCGCTCGTCGAGGGCCTCGTCTTCCGCGGGGTCCTGATCCCCGGTGACGACTTCTCGGCGCTGCGCGAGGTCGTCGAGGTCCGTCAGGCGCTCGACATCTCGATGGCCGAGCAGATCGTCACGGAGATGGCCGGCAGCCGGAACCCCGAGCTCGAGCGGCTCGTCGCCGAGATGGAGCGCAAGGCGCGGGCCGGCGAGGACTTCTTCGAGGAGGACCGCGCGTTCCACTCGCACCTGCTCGCCCACCTCGACAACTTCCTGGTGGCGCAGCTCGGCACCGCGTTCTGGGACGTGCACCAGGTCGTCTCTCCCAAGCTCGGACTGCCGGCCCCCGACCAGATCGACCTCACCGCCAAGGCGCACGGGGACATGCTCCGTGCGGCCGAGGCGGGGGACGCCGAGGCCTACCGCGACGCCGTCGTCGCGCACTACGCACCCCTCCGCGACGCGCTCACGCAGATGGCCTCGACCGTCGAGGAGAGCCGCGTGGCCGCGGCGACCGCGGCCGGTTCGCCCGAGCCCCAGGGTGCGCGCGGGGGTGTCGCGTGAGCGGCCCGTCGCTCGGTCGCGGCTCGCGGGTCGTGCTCGTCGGTGACTCGATCACCGACGCGGGACGCCTCGCCGAGGGGGAGTTCGGCCTGGGGCACGGGTATGCGGCCCGTGTCGCGGGCGTGTGCGGTCGTCGCGGCGTCACGGTGCTCAACCGGGGTGTCGGCGGCCACCGGGTGGTCGACCTCCAGGCCCGCTGGGACCAGGACGTCCTCGCCCTGGAGCCCGACCTCGTCTCGATCAAGATCGGCATCAACGACACGTGGCGCCGCTACGACGCGGGCGACGAGACCAGTGCCGAGGACTTCGAGACCGGGTACCGCGACCTGCTCGACCGCACGCTCGCCGGGGCGCCGCAGGCCTCGATCGTCCTGGTCGAGCCGTTCCTGGTGCCCGTGCGCACGGAGCAGTGGGGCTGGCGCGAGGACCTCGACCCGAAGATCCAGGTCGTGCGCCGGCTTGCGGCCGCCTACGGGCTGCCGCTCGTGGCGACCGACGGGCCCTTCGCCCAGGCGGTCGCGACGAGCGGGCTGGGCCCCGAGGCATGGGCGTACGACGGTGTCCACCCCACGCCCGCAGGCCACGACCTCCTCGCCGAGGCCTGGTTGAAAGTTGTACATCTGCGCTAGTACTTCCGTATCTCTTGCCTCCTTCGCCGAGGTGACTGATTCTTAGTGCGTGGTTCAAGGCTAAAACACGCACAACCAGTCATTAGGCAAGGGAGCTCAATGAAACCGGTCGTCCAGCGCCGCCCCGCGACCCCCCGTCGCGGCGCACTGCCTTCATCCCGGGTCCTGGCCGCCTCGATCGCCGCACTGGCGCTCGTGGGCACAGGCCTCGTCTCCGTCCCTGCCGGCGCGGCCCCCGCCGCGCCGGCATCGACGTCGCTCGCGGCAGCAGCAGCCGCACCCAAGCCCGTGACCCCTGAGGTCCCCGTCGACGCGGCCGGCAAGCCGCTCGGCGCGATCACCCAGGTCACGGCAGTCGGCAACAAGGTCACTCTCACGGCGGGCACCGGCGCCTACCGTGTGACGTTCCTCGACGACGAGACGCTGCGCGTCGAGGCCGACCCCTCGGGGACGTTCTCCGACCCGGCGAACACGCCCCAGGGCGACGCGACGCGCACGGCGAACATCGTCGTCGGGCTCGACGAGTTCGCCGGCACCACCCCGACCGTGACCGAGGGCGCGACCATCACGCTCGCGACCGCGAAGGTCACCCTGAAGATCGACAAGGCGACGGGCCGCATGACGCTCGTGCGTGCCGACGGCTCGGTCGTCTGGGACGAGTCGGCGCCCCTGACGTTCGGCGCCTCCTCGGCGACCCAGCACCTGCGCACCGCCGCGGCAGAGCAGTTCCTCGGCGGCGGCATGCAGAACGGCCGCTCGATCCACACGGGCGCGACCATCAACATCGCGCGGAACTTCGACTGGGACGACGACGGCTACCCCAACGCGGTGCCGTACTACATGACGTCGAACGGCTACGGAGCGCTGCGCAACACGTTCGCCCGAGGGACCTACGCCTTCACGGACGAGGCCACGACGACCCACGAGGAGCGGCGCTTCGACGCCTACTACTTCGTGGGCGACTACAAGGGTGCGCTCGACGGGTACACCCAGCTCACGGGCCGCCCCCTTATGCCGCCCGTCTACGCGCTCGAGTACGGGGACGCCGACTGCTACAACCGCTCGAACCCGACGTACTCGTCGTCGGGCTTCGGTGACCCCGAGGGGATCAAGCAGAAGACCCCGCAGGCCGCCGTCACGGCCGCGCGGTTCAAGGAGAACGACATGCCGGCGGGCTGGATGCTCGTCAACGACGGCTACGGCTGCGAGTACCAGGACCTGCCGGAGACGGTCGCCCAGATCGCCGAGGACTCGGACCTGGTCACGGGCCTGTGGACCCAGCGTTCGCTCACGAACCAGGAGTACGAGGTCGGCGAGGCGGGCGTGCGCATGCGCAAGCTCGACGTCGCGTGGGTCGGCAACGGCTACCGCCTGGCGCTGACGGGCTGCGAGTCCGCCTACAAGGGTTTCGAGGACTACTCGGACGCGCGCGGCACGTCCCTCATGGTCGAGGGGTGGGCCGGGTCGCAGCGTTGCGGCATGCAGTGGACGGGTGACCACTCGGGCAACCTCGACGCGGTGCGCTGGCAGATCTCGGCGCTCACGGGGGCCGGGAACTCCGGGCTCGCGTTCAGCACGGGCGACGTCGACGGGATCTTCGGTGGGTCCACGAAGTCCTACGTGCGCGACCTGCAGTGGAAGGCCTTCGCGCCCGCGCTGTACTCGATGAGCGGCTGGGCCTCGGTCGACAAGCGGCCGTGGCTCTACGGCGACGAGGCCACCGAGATCAACCGCAAGTACCTCCAGCTGCGGCAGAAGCTCATGCCGTACATCTACACGCTCGCGGCCGGGTCCCACGAGTCGGGCACACCGATGATGCGCTCGCTCGCGCTCGAGTACCCCCAGGACCCCATGTCCTACGGGGCCGAGGCGAACAACGAGTTCCTGCTCGGCGAGGACTTCCTCGTCGCGCCGGTGTTCTCCGACTCGGAGATCCGCAACGGGATCTACCTGCCCGAGGGGCGCTGGGTCGACTACTGGACGGGCGACGTGCTCGACGGCGGTCGCGTGCTCAACGGGTACAGCGCCCCGCTCGACACGCTGCCCGTGTTCGTGCGGGCCGGAGCGGTCGTCCCGCAGGGCATGGTGGCGCGCAACGCGTCGCTCGTGCCCGAGGACTCGGCGATCACGCTCGACGTCTACCCCCAGGGCGACGAGAGCTTCACGCTCTACGAGGACGACAAGCTCACCCGCGCCTACAAGGACGACGCGACGTCGTCGCAGGAGCTCACGGTCTCTGCGCCCGAGCAGGACGGCGGCGACGTGACCGTCACGATCGGCGAGCGGGTCGGGGACTACGCGGGCAAGGCTGCGGCGCGCCCGTACCTGCTCGACGTCCACACCGGCTCGGCGCCCTCGGGCGTCACGGTCGGGGGAGCGGTGCTCACGCAGGTCGGCGACGCCGCAGCCCTCGAGTCCGCCTCGACGGGCTGGTTCTACGACGCGTCCGCACCGGGTGGGGTGGTGCGCGTCAAGCTCGGCGCGATCGCCTCGGACGCCTCGGCGACGGTCGTCCTGGCCGGGACCAGCGCGGTCGGCGGCAAGGACTCCGACGCGGGCCGCGCCTCGGTGACCGTGGGCCTCGCGGCCCAGGTCTTCCAGGGCCAGGAGACGACGGCGGAGCTCACCTTCACCAACACCGGCACCAAGGCCAAGACCGACCTGGTGATCGAACCCGTCCTCCCGCAGGGCTGGACGCTCGTGAGCAGCACCGGGACGACCGCTGCCTCGGTCGCACCGGGGGCGAGCGTGACGGCTCGCGTGGTGGTCTCGCCGGCCGCGGGCTCCGCGGCCGGGCAGCAGACCGTGGGCGCTCGTGCGACCTACCGCGACGCGGCGGGCGACGAGCGCACGGTGTCGGGGGCCAACCAGCTCTACGTCGCCTACGGCACCCTCGCGGCGGCGTTCAACCACGTCTCGGTCACGTCGCTCGCGACCAAGGACGCCGGCAACTTCGACGGCGGGGGAGCGTCGTTCTCGGAGGACGCGCTCGCGGCGGCCGGGGCCACGTGGGGCGATCCCCTGACCGTGACGAGCGGCGAGGACACCGTCGAGTACACGTGGCCCGCGGCAGCACCGGGGGTCGCGAACTCGATGGCCCTCGACGGGCAGACGGTCGCGCTCTCGGGCAAGGGGACGCATCTCGCGTTCCTCGGCTCGGCGTCCGCCGGTGCCGGGGTCACTCCCGAGGTGACCATCACCTATGCGGACGGCACCACGTCCAAGCAGTCGTTCTTCTTCCCGAACTGGCTGCTCCAGGGCGGCCTGAACGGGTCGAGCGTCGCGGTCGCGAGCCAGGGCCGCAACAACAAGAACAACCCGGCGGGCTACGAGTACCCGACGTACAAGTACCAGGTCTACTCCGACACCGTGATCCTCAACCCGGCCAAGGAGCTGCGGTCCGTCACGTTCCCGGTGCAGACCAACGCCAAGCTGTTCGCGATGAAGGTCGCCACGCTCGGTCTGCCGGACGCCCCGCAGGGGACGGTCTGGGCCTCCGACCTCACGTGGACGTCGGCGACCAACGGCTACGGCGTGATCGGCAAGGACGTCGCCAACAAGGACTCGGCCTCGTCCCCGGACAAGCCGCTCGTCATCAACACGACGCCCGAGCTCAAGAAGACCTACGCCAAGGGCCTGGGGGTGCACGCGGCGTCGAAGGTCACGTACTACCTCGGCGGGCAGTGCACGGCGTTCACCGCGGACGCCGGGCTCGAGGACCCCTTCAAGGGGTCGGTGATCTTCAAGGTCGACGTCGACGGTGCCAACAAGTACCAGGGCACCACGTTCCAGGCGGGCTTCCCGACCGAGCAGGTCTCGGTCGACGTCACGGGCGCCCAGTACGTCGACCTGGTCGTCGACCCGACGAGCCCCGGTGCCATCAACGGGGCGCACGGCGTGTGGGGCGACGCGAGGTTCACGTGCGCCGAGCCCGCCCCGGAGATCGCCTTCTCGGCCGAGGCCTCGGCCAAGCGCAGCGGCGCGACGGTGCTGCTCTCGGTGCGCACGGTCAACGAGGAGGACGTCCCGGTCAACGTCGTCGTCACGACGTCCTACGGCACCAAGACGTTCGTCGGGGTGCTGCCGGGCAAGAGCGCGAGTCAGAGCTTCAACGCTCGGGCAGCGACGATCCCCGCGGGCGAGGCCACGGTCACCGTGACCAGGACGGTGGACGGAAAGAAGGTGAGCGTCGACCGGACCGTCGCGTACGACGGGGTCGGCTGACCCCAGGGGGTGACGGGGACGCCGCCGGTCGGGCCGAGGACCGACCGGCGGCGTCCCCCGGGACCCCCCACGGCTCGGAGGCCGGTTCGTCCGGCCTCCGGCCTCGTGTCACCCTGGCGGTCAGGGCCGAGACAGTGGAGACTGGCTCGTGGGCGTCCCTCGGGAGGCCCCCTGACCGTCGTCGCACCGGAAGCACCACGCTACGGACCGTGGGAGCCCCGGGCGAGGCACGAGGGAATCCCCCGCGCTGCTCGCAGGGCGGGGGTACCGCATAGAGGTGTGCGGGAGGGAGAGGCGCCGGTTGCCACTGGGGGCGAACGGCGCCTCTCGCATGTCCGGAGCAGGAGGAAGCGCCCGCCCGACGGCGACGCGCACCCCGACCGGTGCGTACGCGGGACGCGCGGCCTCAGCCGCGCGGCGCGCGCAGGGCGACCATCTGGTCGATCAGGGCGAGGAGGTCGTCGATCGACCCGCCCTCGGGGGTCGCGGCGCTCGCGGGCGAGGCGCCGCTCGCGAAGTGCTCGCTCGCCTGGGCGTAGAGGCCGTCGCCGATGAGCATGATCGCGCGGGTCAGCACAGGGTCCCCGACGACGTCGAGCACGGCTCCGGCCCAGGCGTCGTGCGCGTCGTCGAGCGCGGCGCGCGCCTGCGGGTAGCTGCCCTGCGCGAGCCGCGAGACCGCGACGTACACGAGCTCGAAGTGGCTGTCGGAGTCGGCCGACGTGCGGATGAAGTAGTCCACGGGGCCCTCGGGGGCTGCGCGCATGGCCTCGACGTCGGCGGCCGTGAGGTCGCGCAGGTGCTCCATGAGCCCCTCGGCCAGCGCGACCTTGGACCCGAAGTGGTAGAGCAGGCCGCCCTTGGACACGCCGGCCTCTGCGGCCACCGCGTCGAGCGTGGTCGCGCGCTCTCCCTGGGTCACGAGCAGGGTGGCGAAGGCTTCGAGGACCTTGGCGCGAGCGGCGGGGGGCGGCGGCATCTTGAAAGTGTACCGACCGGACGGTTACTATACCGTCTGGACGGTTGGTAGTCCGGCGCCACAGCGCCGCCCCAGCCGTCCTCGTACGTGAAAGGACGCTCCCGTGACTCTCGTCCAGGACAACCGGACGCCCCGGGACCCGAACGGCCCCGTCGGCGCACCGCAGGACCTCGTGACACCTACCGGTGGCACGCCCCTGACCCGCAACCGCCGGTGGGTCGCGCTCGCCGTGCTCATGCTCCCCGTGCTGCTCGTCTCGATCGACAACACGGTGCTGACGTTCGCCCTGCCGCAGATCTCCGAGGCGCTGCGCCCCACGGGCACCCAGCTGCTGTGGATGATCGACGTCTACCCGCTCGTGCTCGCGGGGCTGCTGGTCTCGATGGGCTCGTTCGCGGACCGGATCGGTCGGCGCAGGCTCCTGCTCGTCGGCGCGGTCGGGTTCGCGCTGCTCTCCGTGGTCGCGGCCTACGCACCGAGCGCCGAGGCGCTCATCGCCTCGCGCGCGGGGCTCGGGTTCTTCGGCGCCATGATCATGCCGCCCACGCTCTCGCTGCTGCGCAACATCTTCACCGACCGTGAGGAGCGTCGGCTCGCGATCGCGATCTGGGCCGCCGGCTTCGCCGCGGGCAACGCGATCGGACCCATCGCGGGCGGCTTCCTGCTCGAGCACGCCTGGTGGGGCTCGGTCTTCCTGCTGGCCGTGCCGGTCCTCGTGCTGCTCCTCGTGCTCGCGCCGGTCTTCGTGCCCGAGTCCAAGGACTCGAACCCTGGCCGCGTCGACGTGGTCTCGATCGCGCTCTCGATGGCGACCATGGCGCCGATCGTGCTCGGCATCAAGACGCTCGCGAAGTCCGGTCCCAGCGCTCTGGCCTTCGGTGCGCTCGTGCTCGGCCTCGTCGCGGGCTGGGCCTTCGTGCGCCGTCAGCTCGGGCGCCCGGACCCCATGATCGACGTCCGGCTGTTCCGCCGGGGTGAGTTCTCGGGGGCCGTCGTCATCAACCTGCTCTCGGTGTTCTCGCTCGTGGGCTTCCTGTTCTTCGTGTCCCAGGACGTGCAGCTCGTGCTGGGGCTGAGCCCCGTCAGGGCCGGCTACGCCCTGCTGCCCGGGCTGGCCGCGATGATCGTCGCCGGCCTCCTGGTGGTCCGGGTCGTGCGCAAGGTCCGTCCGGCGTACGTCGTGGCCGTCGCGATCCTCTTCGCCGCCGCGGGGTACGCGATGGTCGCGCTGACCGCGGGCACGAGCACCTTGACCGGGCTCGTGGTCGCGTTCGTGATCCTCGCGACCGGGATCGGCGCCGCGGAGACCGTGTCGAACGACCTGATCGTCTCGGCGGTCCCTGCGGACAAGGCGGGCGCGGCCTCGGCCATCTCCGAGACCGCGTACGAGGTCGGGGCGGTGCTCGGCACCGCGGTGCTGGGCAGCATCCTCACGGCCTCGTACCACCGCAACGTCGTCGTGCCCGACGGCGTGCCCGCCGCGGACGCGACGGCGGCCGCGGAGACGCTCGGGGGTGCCACGCAGGTGGCGCAGACCCTGCCGGCCGAGCAGGCGCAGGCGCTGCTCGCCTCTGCCCACGAGGCGTTCGGCAGCGGCGTCGGCACCACGTCCTGGATCGGCTTCGGGCTCATGCTCGTGGCGTCGGTCATCGCGCTCGTGGCCCTGCGCCCGGCGCGGTCGTGAGATTCACCCGGATGCCGGCGAGCGTGCCCGCTGGCATCCGGGCGCCCGATCGGCAAGGGTGAGAGGTGATGAATCGTCCCCGTCGTACCCCGCCCCGCTGGGTCCGCTACACGCTGTCCGCCCTCGCTCTGCTCGTCCCGTGCGTGGTGTTCGGCGTGACCACCGCGACCGCCAACCTCAGCCTGGGGCCGCACGAGGCCCGGTACGAGGTGTCGACCGACAGCCTCGTGGTGGTCGACCTGGGCCCGCTCGGGACGCTCGAGATCGACTCGCCGCTCCCCGCCGGGCTCGGCGCGCGGATCACGGTCGAGGAGATCCCCGCGGACCTCACGGCCTTCGACCAGGCCACGACGATCGCGGCCCTCACGCAGGACCTCCAGGGATACCTGCAGTTCTTCGGCGGTCCGCAGGACACGATCGAGCAGGTCACGCGCAGCCTCGTGGCCGACGCCGCGCGTCGGACGGGCCTCGCGGTCCTCGTGGTCGCGGCCGCCGGCACGGGGCTCTACTTCCTCCTGGGGGGTTCCCGACGGCGAGAGCTCGGTGACGTCCTCGCGCCGAGGACGTGGGAGATCACCGCGGGCGTCGTGGTGGTCACGCTCGTCTTCGGCGCGCTGTCCGCGTCGGCCGAGGAGCCCGCTGCCACCGATTCGCGGCCGGCCTCCGCGGTCTTCGCGGGCACCCCGCTCGAGGGAGCCCGGATCACGGGGCGTCTCGCCGGGGTCGTCGACACCTACGGCGGCATGCTCATGAACGCCTACAAGGACAACGAGGCCTTCTACGCGCGCGCGAACACCGCGCTGGGCGTCGCGTGGGACGAGCGCGACGTGCTCGAGGAGGCGGCGACCGCCCAGCGGGAGGCCGAGGAGCAGGCCGCACGGGACGCGGCGACCGAGCCGCCCGCGGACGGCGAGCCGGGCGCCGACGGCGAGGCCACGGGCGAGGCGGCGGGCGCCGACGGCGAGGCCGCAGACCCTGCCGGTGCTGCGCCGTCGGGCAGCGAGGGCGACCAGGCGACCGACGGCACGGGCGACGCCGGAGCACGCCGGGGCGCGACCCCCACGGGCGGGCCGACCGAGTCGCCCACCCCGACCCCCGAGGACGAGCTCGTCTCGATGCTCGTGGTGAGCGACCTGCACTGCAACATCGGGATGACCCCGCTGATCCGGACCGCGGCCGAGCGCTCCGGGGCGAGCATCGTGCTCAACGCCGGCGACACGACCATGAACGGCACGAGCGTCGAGCAGTTCTGCGTCAACTCGTTCACGTCCGCGGTCCCCGACGGCGCCACGATGGTCGTCGCGGACGGGAACCACGACAGCGTCGAGACCTCGGCGCAGGAGCGCAAGCGAGGCGTCAAGATCCTCGACGGCGACGTGATCGAGGTCGACGGGGTCCGCATCCTCGGCGACCGCGACGCGCTCGAGACGAGGATTGGCTCCGGGTCCAAGGCAGCCCGCCCCGAGACGCCCGCCGAGCAGGCCGAGCGGCTCGCGCAGACCGCGTGCGACGCGAAGGACGGGATCGACCTCCTGCTCGTCCACTCGCCGCGGGCCGGGAACGAGGCCCTCGAGACGGGGTGCGTCCCGCTGCAGGTCTCGGGCCACACGCACCGTCGCAGCGGGCCCGAGCAGTTCGGCCTGGGGATCCGGTACGTCAACGCGAGCACCGCGGGGGCCGAGTCGGGCGAGCCGACCGTCGGGCCGCTCAAGGGGGTCGCGGAGATGACCGTCCTGCGCTTCGACCCCGTGCTGCACGAGTTCGTCGACTGGCAGCTCGTGCAGGTCTTCCCCGACGGTTCCGCGCAGGTGAGCGCCCGCGAGACGTTCCCCGTCCCGGTGCCCGAGGAGGTCCTCGACGAAGGGGCCGAGGGGACCGAGGAGCCGGACGGCACCGGTGCCGGCGAGGGCACCGACAGCACCGGGGGTGCCGACGTCCCGGACGATGCGGGAATGACCGACGGGGCGCCCGCGGCGACCATCGCGGACGACTCCGCGAAGGAGGAGTGAGGGGCTCGTGCGCGACTCCGACGGAGCGGGTGAATCGACCGGTGCTGGTCCGGCCCCCGACCTCGGACGCGGCAGAATACGCGGTATGAGCAGAGGTGCCCGGTGGATCCTCGTCGCGATCGTCGCGGCGCTGGTGATCGTGCTCGCGGGACCCTACGTGGTCGCCCGGCTCTCTGCCGGCACCGCCCCGCCGCCGCTCGGGCTCCAGACCCCGGGCGAGACGGTCTCGCCGACCGCCACCCCGGACCCCGGTCCGTTCGACCCCGACGGCACCTGGGCCGTGAGCGCGGGGTCGCAGGCGGGATATCGCGTCGAGGAAGTGCTCAGCGGGGAGAAGGGCACGGTCGTGGGGCGGACCGAGGAGGTCGGCGGGACGCTGGTCGTGACGGGCGGCGAGCTCGTCCGGGCCGAGATCACGGTCAGGACGGCGTCGATCGCGAGCAGCAGCGTGGTGCGCGACGACGCGTTCCGGCGACTGCTCGAGACCGACGTGTTCCCCGATGCGGTGTTCATCCTCACCGAGCCCGTCGACCTCGAGGGCATCGAGGAGCGCGACGAGCCCCTCACGGTCCAGGCGCGGGGGACGTTGACGATCCGCGACGTGACCGAGCCCGTGACCGTGACGCTCGAGGCGCGGCGCTCGGGTGACGGGGTCCAGGTCAGCGGTGCGATCCCCGTGACGTTCGTCGACTACGGGGTGAACCTGCCCGAGCTGCCGTTCGTGACGGTCGAGCCCTCGGGGACGGTCGAGATGCTGCTCGAGCTCGAACGGGTCGGCGCTGCGCCGACGCCGGACCCCACGTCCTCGACGGGAGCCGTCTCTCCCTGAGCCTCCTCGTCCCGTTCCTCGGGGACTCGACGTCACGCCTCGTTCGTGGTTAAAGTTCGGTATGCCGAACTTTGAACTTCGCACAGGGGTGAAAGGTCTCCTCGGGGGCCTGGCGGCCCTGCTCCTCGCCGCTGCGTGCACGGTCGACGCCGCGCAGGGCGAGCCCGCCGGAACCTCGGCCGAGGGTGCGGGGGCGAGCGACGCCGTCGGGCGCCTCGAGGTGCTGACGACCTTCACCGTCCTGGCCGACATGGCCCGCGAGGTCGGGGGAGAGCACGTCGAGGTCTCCTCGCTCACCAAGGTCGGAGCCGAGATCCACGGTTACGAGCCCACCCCCGCAGACCTGCGGCGCGCCGCGAGCGCGGACCTGGTCCTCGACAACGGGCTCGGGCTCGAGAAGTGGTTCGAGCCCTTTGTCGCACGCCTCGACGCGCCGCACGTCACGGTCTCCGACGGAGTCGACGTCCTCTCGATCGCCTCGGGCGCGTACGACGGGCGGCCCAACCCCCACGCCTGGATGTCGCCCGTGAACGGCGCGGTCTACGCGCGCAACATCGGAGAGGCCTTCGCTGCTGCGGACCCGGCGCACGCTGCGGACTATCGCGCGAACGCGGCCGACTACGCCGACCGCATCGAGGCCGTGGGGCGCGAGCTGGCCGCCGAGGTCGAGCAGGTGCCCGCCGGGTCGCGCGTCCTCGTGACGTGCGAGGGGGCGTTCTCCTACCTGGCGCGGGACGTCGGTCTCGACGAGAAGTTCCTGTGGCCCGTCAACGCCGACCAGCAGGGCACGCCCCAGCAGGTCGCGGGCGTGATCGACCACGTACGTGACAACGGCGTGCGCGCGGTGTTCTGCGAGACGACCGTCTCGGACTCCGCGCAGCGCCAGGTCGCCGCGGAGACGGGCGCGACGTACGCGGGCACGCTCTACGTCGACTCCCTCTCGCAGCCCGACGGCGACGTCCCCACCTACCTCGACCTGCTCACCTACGACGCGCGCGTCATCAGCGAGGGCCTGCGGGGTGAGTCGTGAGCGGGGTGTCGCCCGCAGGGGTGGCCGCGGCGGGTCTGTCGGCACGGAGCACCGGGCCCGCAGCCCTCGAGGTCCGCGGGCTCACGGTCCGCTACCGCGAGACGCTGGCCCTCGAGGACGTCGCGCTCTCGCTCGCCCCGGGCGCCGTGACCGGGCTCATCGGGGCCAACGGCTCGGGGAAGTCGACGCTCTTCCGGTCCGTCATGGGCATGACGCGCGGCAGCGGGGTCACCCAGGTGGGCGACGTCCGGATCTACGGCCGGGACGCCGACGCGGCCCGCAAGGAAGGGCTCGTGGGGTACGTCCCGCAGTCGGAGGACGTCGACTGGGCGTTCCCGGTCGACGTGCGAGACGTCGTGACCATGGGGCGCTACGGGGGCCTGGGGCCCACGCGCCGAGCGCGCGCCGAGGACCGCCGCGCCGTGGCCGACGCCCTGGACCGCGTGGGGCTCGCCGACCTCGCGCACCGTCAGATCGGGCGGTTGTCCGGCGGGCAGCGCAAGCGGGTCTTCGTGGCGCGCGCGATCGCGCAGGGCGCGCGGCTCCTGCTGCTCGACGAGCCCTTCGCCGGGGTCGACAAGGTGTCGGAGGCCCAGATCACCTCGGTGCTGCGGAGCCTCGCCGCCGCGGGCTGCGCCGTGCTCGTCTCGACGCACGACCTCGCGTCCCTGCCGGACCTCGTGGACGACGCGATCCTGCTCCAGCGCCGCATCATCATGACCGGGCCGCCCGACGTGGTGCTGCGCCCCGAGAACCTCGCCCGCACGTTCGGGATCGACCCGCTCGCCTCGGCGCGCCGCGAGAGCGCCGACGGCGGCACCCACGGCGCCGGTGCCGCGGACCTGGCCCCGGCCGCCGACGCCCCGTCCGAAGGAGCAGCCCGTTGAACCCCGTCGACCTCCTCACGAGCGCGGGGGACTGGCTCGCCGCGCCCCTCGGGTACGAGTTCGTACAGCGCGCGCTGCTCGTCGCGGTCGTCGCGAGCATCGTGTGCGCGCTCCTGAGCTGCTGGCTCATCATGATCGGCTGGTCGCTGCTGGGTGACGCGGTCTCGCACGCGGTGCTGCCGGGCGTGGTCCTGTCGTACGTGGTCGGCGTGCCGTTCGCGATCGGGGCGCTCGTGTTCGGCGTCGGCGCGGTCGCGCTGATCGGGACCGTGCGCGACACGAGCCGGCTCAAAGAGGACGCGGCGATCGGCGTGGTCTTCACGACGTTGTTCGCGATCGGGATCGTGCTCATCTCGGTCACGCCGAGCCAGATCGACCTGGGTCACATCCTGTTCGGCAACATGCTGGGCATCACGGACACGGACCTGTGGCAGGTCGTGGTGCTGGGCGCGCTGACGACCGTGGTGCTCGTGCTCAAGCGGCGCGACCTCACGCTGTTCGCGTTCGACCCGGTGCACGCGCACGCCGTCGGGATCTCGCCGCGCCGGCTGTCCGCGCTGCTCCTGGGGTCCCTCGCGCTGACCGTGGTGGTCGCGCTCCAGGCGGTCGGGGTCGTGCTCGTGGTGGCCCTGGTCATCACGCCGGGTGCGACGGCCTACCTCCTGGTCGACCGCATGTCCCGGATGCTCGTGCTCGCCCCCGTGATCGCGGTCGGGTGCGCGGTCGTGGGCATCTACGCGAGCTACTACCTCGACACCGCGAGCGCCGCGACGATCGTCGTGGCGCAGGGGGTCGTGTTCGCGGTCGCGTACGTCGTGCACCTGGCGCGCCGTCCGCGTGCGGTGCCCCCGGCGGGCCCGACGACGGAGCGCGAGCCCGCGGAGCTGGTCGCCCGGTGACGCGGGGTGGCGAGGCAGGTGGGCCGGGCGTCGCGCACCCGGCGGACGCCGGTCCGTCCTCCGGTCCCTCCGGGGCTGGAGGAGGCCCGTGAAATAGAGTGGTCGCCGTGGACCATCCCCTCGACCTGACCTCCGTCGCCCAGGACTACCTCAAGGTGGTGTGGTCCGCGCAGGAGTGGTCCGACGAGCCGGTGACCACCAAGCTCCTCGCGGACCGGCTCGGCGTCGGGGCCTCGACCGTCTCGGAGACCGTGCGCCGCCTGTCCTCGCAGGGCCTGCTGGTGCACGCGCGCTACGGCGCGATCGAGCTCACGGACCTCGGGCGCTCGCACGCTGTCGCGATGGTCCGGCGGCACCGGATCCTCGAGACGTACCTGGTCTCCGAGCTGGGCTACTCGTGGGACGAGGTCCACGACGAGGCCGAGGTGCTCGAGCACGCGGTCTCGGACCTCATGCTCGACCGTATCGACGCCCTGCTCGGCCACCCCACGCGGGACCCGCACGGCGACCCGATCCCCACCGCGTCGGGGTTCGTGCCGCGCCCGGCGGCGATCAGGCTCTCGGAGCTCGACGCGGGGGCGTGCGCGGTCGTGGCGCGGATCTCGGACTCGGACCCGGACGTGCTGCGCTACCTGGCCGAGCTGGGCCTGGGGCTCGACGCCGAGGTCTGCGTGCACGAGCGACGCGAGTACGCGGGCACCATGGCGATCACGTGGGGGAGCGACGCGAGCCCGGTCCACCTGGGCCTGCCTGCGGCGTCGCGCGTGTGGGTCGTGCCCGCGCCTCTCGCCACGGATCCCGCCCCGGTCTAGACTGACGGTCTTCCCGCATCACGCTGCCGATGGCGCCGGCGTTGCGCTCGAAACGATTCGATCCTTGCAACGACACCCTTGAAGGGGGCGCCTTGACCGTCGACAGCACCGGCCTGCCCGGGACGACCGACACCCGCTCCGACGCGCCCGTCCCGGGCGCGGACCGCCGTCGGGCGGGCGCCACCGGCGCACCCCGTGGAACCCGGACCGCGGGGCTCGCGCTGCTCGCGCTCGCCGTGGGCGGCTTCACGATCGGCACCACCGAGTTCGCGACCATGGGCCTGCTGCCCGACATCGCCGCCGCGTTCGACGCCTCCATCCCGCTGACCGGGCACGCGATCACGGCCTACGCCGTGGGCGTCGTGGTCGGCGCGCCGCTCCTGACCGTGCTCGCCGCGCGCGTCTCGCGCAAGAAGCTCCTCGTGGGCCTCATGCTCGCCTACACGCTCGGCAACGTGCTGTCCGCAGCAGCCCCCAGCCTCGAGTGGCTCATCGCGGGCCGCTTCTTCGCAGGCCTGCCGCACGGCGCGTTCTTCGGTGTCGGGGCGGCCGTCGGGGCCGCCGTGGCGGGGCCCGGCCGTCGCGGGCACGCCGTGGCCATGATGATGACCGGGCTCACGGTCGCTAACGTCGTCGGCGTCCCGCTCTCGACCTTCGCCGGGCAGGTGCTCGGGTGGCGTGCGGCGTTCGTGCTCATCGGCCTCCTGGGCGGCCTCACGCTCCTCGCGCTGTGGCGCTGGGTCCCGGCCGGGTCCGGCGACACCGGGTCGAGCGTGAGCCAGGAGCTCGCGGCGCTCAAGAACGGCGCGCTGTGGATCAGCTTCGTGGGTGGTGCGATCGGGTTCGGCGGCATGTTCGCCGTGTACTCCTACGTCGCACCGACCATGACCGAGGTCACGGGGCTCTCGCTCGGCGTGGTCCCCGTGGTCCTCGCGATCTTCGGGCTCGGCATGACGCTCGGTACCGTCGTGGGCGGCCGGCTCGCCGACAAGGACGTCCTGCGCACGGTCTGGATCGGGTTCGGCTCGACGGTGGCCGCGCTCGTCGCGTTCGCGCTCACGGGCCAGAGCCCCGTGCCCGCGGTCGCGTCCCTGTTCCTGCTGGGCGTGACCTCCCAGATCCTGGGGCTCGCGCTCCAGACCCGCCTCATGGACCTCTCGCCCGACGCCCCCTCGCTCGGCGCCGCGCTGTGCCACTCGGCGCTCAACGTGGGCAACGCCAACGGGGCGTTCCTGGGCGGGCTCGTGATCGCCGCGGGCTGGGGCTACCTCGCCCCGGCCTGGACGGGGCTCGCACTGACGCTCGTGGGGCTCGCGATCATCGTGGCGTTCGGTCGCCAGCGCGTCACGCACGTCCGCGAGGACGAGGTCCCGGCGGACGCGCCCGTCGAGGAGGTCGTCGCCGCGTCCTGAGGCGGCGGCCGCCCGCGGGCGGAGCCTCTCGGGTGCACGACGCCCGACGGCGCAGCCCGCCTCGCGACGTGCCGCCCGCCGACGAGCGCAGCGCGGCCCACGCCGACACCGGCGAACCGTGACACGTCCAGCCAAACCTCAGAGTTCGCCGGTACCTTGGGCCCACCTGTGTGCCGGAAGTGCACGCGCAGACCCTTCAGGAGCGGTTCGTGAGCGAGAGCCCCACCCGTCCTTCCCGTGCCGGGCGTACCCCGGCAGCCGGCACGCAACGCCCCGACGCCGGGGCGGCGCTGCCCGACGCCGACGCCAAGAACCTCTCGCCCCGAGCGTTCGGGTGGATCCTCGTCGTGGCGGGTGCGGTCGGCCTGGTCGGAGCCGCCTGGCTCGCGATCGAGAAGTACCTCAAGCTCATCGACCCGAACCACGTCGCGTCGTGCTCGCTCAACCCGTTCCTCGACTGCGGGCCCGCGATGGCCTCGTGGCAGGGGACCCTGCTCGGGTTCCCCAACCCCTACCTGGGGGTCGCGGCCTTCCCCGTGGTCATGACGATCGGCGTCGTCGTGCTGACCGGTGCGCGTCTGCCGCGCTGGTTCTGGCTCACGATGCTCGCCGTCACGACGGTCGCGATGGGGCTCATCCTCTTCCTCGTGTGGACCAGCCTCTACGTGCTCGTCGTGCTCTGCCCCTTCTGCATGGTCGTGTGGGCCGCGATGATCCCGCTGTTCTGGTACCAGGTCGTGCACGCCGTGCAGGAGGGGTACCTCAAGGTCGGCGAGGGCGTGAAGCGGCTGGTCGTCGACAACCGCGGGATCCTGCTCGCCGTGCTGTACGTCCTCCTCGTCGCCTGGGTCTTCCTCGAGATGGGCCCCACGATCGTCACCTACCTGCAGAGCACCTGATCGGCGGGCGGGGAGCCGAGCCGCTCCCAGCAGCTCCCGGCGGGTCCTGATCCCACCGGGCCGGTGGCCGGCACCACCGGCCCGGTGACCCTCCCCTGACGAGCCGTCGACGCACGCTCGGGGGTCCCGGACGGGTGGTGACCGGGCCGCTCGGGGTGGGCTGCGCCGTCGGGCCGACGCGTGCCCGTCCGGCCCGGCGTCCAGCAGCGACGACGCTGCCCGACGACGTCGCGCCGAACGGTAAACTCGCGGGGTGAGCACGCCTGAGAACCCCGCCCCCGAGAACCCCGCCGAGCCCGTGCACCCCGCCCCCGCGGCCTCGCTCGAGACGACCTCCCACCGCTACACGCCCGCCCTCGCGCAGGACATCGAGCTCCGGTGGCAGGACGCGTGGGAGGAGCGCGGCACGTTCTTCGCGGCCAACCCCTCGGGTCACCTCACCGACGGAGAGGGCAGGCACGCCGACGGCCGCTCGCCGTACTTCATCATGGACATGTTCCCGTACCCCTCGGGCGCGGGACTGCACGTGGGGCACCCGCTCGGGTACATCGCGACCGACGTCGTCGGGCGCTTCCGGCGCATGTGCGGCGACAACGTGCTGCACGCGCTGGGCTACGACGCGTTCGGGCTGCCTGCCGAGCAGTACGCCGTCCAGACGGGCCAGCACCCCCGCGTGACGACCGAGGCGAACATCGCCAACATGCGCCGCCAGCTGCGCCGACTGGGGCTGGGCCACGACTCGCGCCGCTCGTTCGCGACGATCGACCCCGAGTACATCCGCTGGACCCAGTGGATCTTCCTGCAGATCTTCGAGGCCTGGTACGACGAGGACGCCGTGCGTCCCGACGGCGGCACGGGCCGAGCACGCCCCATCACCGAGCTCGTGGCCGAGTACGCCGCAGGCACGCGGCCCGTCCCCGGCCACCCCGAGGGCACCCGGTGGGAAGACCTCGACCGCGTCGCGCAGCGAGCCGTGATCGACCCGCAGCGACTGGCCTACGTGTCCGAGTCGCCCGTGAACTGGGCCCCGGGCCTGGGCACCGTGCTCGCGAACGAGGAGGTCACGTCCGACGGCCGCTCCGAGCGCGGGAACTTCCCCGTCTTCCAGCGCAGCCTGCGCCAGTGGAACATGCGCATCACCGCGTACGCGGACCGCCTGGCCGACGACCTGGACCTCATCGACTGGCCGGAGAAGGTCAAGTCGATGCAGCGCAACTGGATCGGTCGCAGCGAGGGCGCCAACGTCCGTTTCGCGATCGACGGTGCGATCGGCGGGAGCAGCTCGGTCGGTGACGTCGAGGTCTTCACGACGCGCCCCGACACCCTGTTCGGTGCGACGTTCCTGGTGGTCTCGCCCGAGCACCCCCTGCTCGACGAGGTCCCGGCCGAGTGGCCCGACGGCACGCACGGGGTCTGGACCGGTGGTCACGCGACCCCGATCGACGCCGTCGCGGCGTACCGCAAGGAGGCCGCGGCGAAGACCGCGGTCGAGCGTCAGGCCGACGCGGGCAAGAAGACCGGCGTCTTCACGGGCCACCTCGCGGTCAACCCCGTCAACGGTGCGCTCATCCCCGTGTTCACCGCGGACTACGTCCTCATGGGCTACGGCACGGGCGCCATCATGGCCGTCCCCGGCGGCGACGAGCGCGACCACGCGTTCGCCGAGGCCTTCGAGCTGCCCGTGGTCCGCACCGTCGCGGCCCCCGACGACCACGAGGGCGCCTGGACCGGTGACGGCCAGATCATCAACTCGTCCAACGACGAGATCTCGCTCGACGGTCTGAGCGTGCCCGACGCGAAGCGCGCCATGATCGAGTGGCTCGAGGCCAAGGGCATCGGCACCGGCACGGTCACCTACCGCCTGCGCGACTGGCTCTTCAGCCGCCAGCGCTACTGGGGCGAGCCGTTCCCCATCGTCTACGACGAGAACGACCAGCCCATCGCGCTGCCGGACTCGCTGCTGCCCGTCAACCTGCCCGAGGTCCCGGACTACTCGCCGCGCACCTACGAGCCCGACGACGCCGACTCCTCGCCCGAGCCCCCGCTGGGCCGCAACGAGGACTGGGTCAACGTCACGCTCGACCTGGGTGACGGCCCCAAGACCTACCGCCGCGACACCAACACCATGCCCAACTGGGCCGGGTCGTGCTGGTACTACCTGCGCTACCTCGACCCTGCGGACACCGAGCACATGGCGGCCCCGGAGCTCGAGAAGTACTGGACCGGACCGGGGCACAACGCCACGGCCGGGCCCGCGGGCGGCGTCGACCTGTACGTGGGCGGCGTCGAGCACGCCGTGCTGCACCTGCTCTACGCGCGCTTCTGGCACAAGGTGCTCCTGGACCTGGGGCACGTGACCAGCACCGAGCCCTTCCACAAGCTCTTCAACCAGGGTTACGTGCAGGCCTACGCGTTCCGCGACGAGCGCGAGCAGCCCGTCCCGGCCGACGAGGTCGAGGAGCACCAGGGACCCGACGGCGAGACCGTCTACACCTGGCAGGGCAAGCCCGTGACCCGTGAGTACGGGAAGATGGGCAAGTCGCTCAAGAACGTCGTGACGCCCGACGACATGTACGAGGCCTACGGCGCCGACACGTTCCGCGTGTACGAGATGTCCATGGGACCGCTCGACCTGTCGCGCCCCTGGGAGACGCGTGCCGTCGTCGGCTCGCAGCGCTTCCTGCAGCGACTGTGGCGCAACGTCGTGTCCGAGGAGACGGGCGAGACGACGGTCTCCGACGAGCCCGCGGAGGTCGCGACCCTGCGCCTGGTCCACCGCACCATCGCGGACGTGCGCGTCGAGATGGAGCACATGCGCTCCAACACCGCGATCGCCAAGCTCATCGCCCTCAACAACCACCTCACGGGGCTGGACCGCGTGCCACGCGAGGCGATCGAGCCGCTGATCCTCATGGTGGCGCCCATCGCGCCGCACATCGCGGAGGAGCTGTGGTCGCGCCTCGGGCACCCGCAGTCACTCGCCCACGAGCCCTTCCCGGTCGCGCTCGACGAGTACCTGGTCGAGGACACCGTGACGTGCGTCGTGCAGGTCCAGGGCAAGGTCCGCAGCCGGCTCGAGGTCTCGCCCTCGATCGGCGAGGACGAGCTGCGCGAGCTGGCCCTGGCCGACGCGAACGTGCAGCGCACGCTCGACGGGCGCGGTATCCGCACGGTGATCGTGCGTGCGCCGAAGCTCGTGAACGTGGTGCCGGCCTGACGTTGCTCGCTCGAGTGCATGATTCGGCTGCGACACGCCCGGCGAGTCGCAGCCGAATCACGCACTCGACGGCTGGTTGTCCACAGATGACCGCAGGACTCACCCGTGGGCGCGCGGGAGGCGGCATCGTGGCGTCATGTCGAACCCTCAGGTGCCGGCCGTCGTGCTCCGCTCACGGGACGCCGCGAGCCACGGACTGACACGCCACGACCTCAGCAGGCCCTGGTGGGAGGCCCCGACCCGCGGCGTCCGCGTGCCGGTAGGCAGCATCGACGGCATCGCCGCTCGGTGCCGGGCCGCGCTCGAGATCCTGCCGGCCTCCGCGGCGTTCAGCCACGTCACGGCGCTGCGGCTGCTCGGGATCGAGGTGCCCTGGCGGCTGGACTAGTCGACCGCCGGGCGGGGTGGTGGACCGGGAGAGCGGCTGCACGTCGTCGTGCCGCGCCGAGAGCTGCGGCCGCAGCGTGAGGACCTGGTGGCACACACCTGCACGCAACCTGCTCTCGCCGTCACGACGTGGCACGGGATACCGGTCACCACTCCGGCGCAGACGTGGCTGCACCTCTCGCACGGGCTGAGCGTGAACGAGCTGGTCGTCCTCGGAGACGCCATGACACGCCGGAAGGGGCCCGCGGCCTCGATCGTCGAGCTGCGCGGGCTCCTCGGGAGCACCCACAGGATGAGAGGGCTTGCCGCGGCACGGGCGGCGATCGGTCACGTCGTCGCCGGGACCGACTCCTCGATGGAGTCGCGGACCCGGATGATCCTCGTCGAGGCAGGGCTGCCACGCCCTGAGGTCAACGTGCCCGCCCTGGACCGGGCAGGATCCTTCCTCGCGCTCCCGGACATGTCCTACCCGGCGCTCCGGATCGCGATCGAGTACGACGGGGACGTCCACCGCACCGATCCGGGGACCTGGCGACGTGACGTCGAGCGCCGGCAGCGGCTGGAGGAGGCGGGCTGGTTGATCATCACCGTCACGGCCGACGACGTGATGCGACACCCCGGGCGCCTGATCCGGCGGGTGCGGGCGGCCCTGGCTCGTTGAGTGCATGATTCGGCTGCGACACGCCCGGCGAGTCGCAGCCGAATCACGCACTCGACGGCAGCCGGGGAGTCGGCGTCCTACCGCCTCCGCGTCCCGAACACCGTCCGCGTGATCTCCCGGCCGAGCTGCGTCGCCATCGACCCCAGGAACTTGTCGAGCCCCGACGACGCGGTCGACTTCCGCGGCGTCGTCCGGGACCCGCCCCCGGAGCGCGCCGCGTCCCGTTCGAGCTTGGCGCGCATCTTCTCGAGCTCGTCGGCCTGCTTCTTCGCGGCCTTGTCGGCCTCCTTCCGGGCTGCCTCCTGCTCCTTGGCGAGCTTCTCGGCGAGCTCGGCCTGCTCGGCTGCGGCCTGCTGCGCGGCGATGCGTGCGGTCAGCAGCTCGTACGCCGACTCGTTGTCGACCGCCACGGCGTACCGCGCGGCGAGCGGGGAGCCCGCCACGATCCCGTCGACCACCGTCTCGGGCGCGGGCTCCATCGAGGACTGGGGTGCCCGCACCCGTGTCCACGCGACCGGCGTGGGGGCACCCTTCTCGGTCAGGACCGTGACCACGGCCTCGCCCGTGCCGAGCGACTGCAGCAGCTGCTCCAGGTCGTAGGGCGACGTGGGGAAGGTCCGCACGGCCGCTCGCAGGGCTGCGGCGTCGTCGGGGGTGAAGGCTCGCAGCGCGTGCTGGACCCGGTTGCCGAGCTGGGCCAGGACGTCGGCGGGCACGTCCTTGGGGCTCTGCGTCACGAAGAACACGCCGACGCCCTTGGACCGGATGAGCCGCACGGTCTGCACGACCTGCTGCAGGAACTCCTTGGACGCGCCCGTGAACAGCAGGTGCGCCTCGTCGAAGAAGAACACGAGCTTGGGCTTGTCGAGGTCGCCGACCTCGGGCAGGTCCTGGTACAGGTCGGCGAGCAGCCACATGAGGAAGGTCGAGAACAGTGCGGGCCGGTCCTGGACGGCAGGCAGCTCGAGCGCCGAGACGGTCCCGCGCCCGTCGGCCGCGACGCGCAGCAGCTCGGTCGTGTCGAACGCGGGCTCGCCGAAGAACACGTCCGCACCCTGGGCCTGGAGCGTCACGATCTCGCGCAGGATGACACCGGCCGTGGCCGCGGACAGCCCACCGATGCCCTTGAGCTCGGCCTTGCCGTCGTCCGAGGTGAGGTAGGCGATGGTCGACTGCAGGTCCTTGAGGTCGAGCAGCGCGAGGCCCTGGGTGTCGGCCCAGTGGAAGATCAGGCCCAGGCTCGACTCCTGCGTGTCGTTGAGCCCCAGCACCTTGGCGAGCAGGAGCGGCCCGAAGTCGCTCACGGTCGTCCGGATCGGGATGCCCTTGCCGAGCCCGCCGAGCGAGTAGAACTCGACCGGGTAGGTGGTCGGCTTCCAGTCCTGCCCGATGCTCGCGGTCCGGTCCAGGATCTTCTCGCCGCTCACGCCGGGCACCGCGAGCCCCGACAGGTCGCCCTTGATGTCCGCGACGAACGTCGGCACCCCGGCGTCGGACAGCCCTTCGGCCATGCCCTGCAGCGTCTTGGTCTTGCCCGTCCCGGTGGCCCCGGCGACGAGCCCGTGCCGGTTGAGCATCGCGAGCGAGAACCCGACCTGGACGTCGGCGCGGGGCACGGGGTCGCCGGTCGGCGCGTCGGGGGCCTCGAGCAGCGCACCGAGCGCGAGCGTCCCGCCCTTGGAGGCGTAGCCGGCGGCGACCTCGGCGGGGTAGCCCTCGAGAGGCCTCGGGGTGGGGTCCGACGACGGAGCGTCCGCGGGAGGGGCGGCGTCTGCCGGGGCGGGGTCGGGTTCGGGAGAGCCCGACGGCGGAGCGTCCGCGGGTGCGGCGCTCGCCACGGGAGCGGCCTCGGGCGCGGCCGGGGCGACCGTGTCCGGCGGGGCGCCACCGGCCGACGGTGCCGGTCCAGGGGCCGACGACGCGGCGGCGGCCTCTGCTGCCTCGAGCGCGGCCTGGGCCGCGGCGGCCTTCGCCTCGGCCGCCTTGGCAGCTGCTCGTGCGGCGGCGGCCTTCAGGGCGGCGAGGTCTGCGGGGGAGGGGGCTGCGTCGTCGGGCATGTCTCGGATCCTAGGGCGGTGCCGGGGTGAGCGCGCGGGGCACGCACGCCACCTGCGGCCCGACCGCGTGCGACCGCCCGCGCGCGACACGTAGGATCTCCCGGAGATGAGTCCTGCCAAGCCTCCGGCCGTCCGCGTCGTCACGGACTCGACCGCCTCCCTGCCCCCCGGTGACCACCCGGCCCTGTCGGTGGTGCCTCTGCAGGTGCTGGTCGGTGACGAGACGTTCCTCGAGGGCGTCGACATGTCGCCCGACGACGTCGCCGACAGGATCGGCTCGGGTCAGCGCGTGACGACGTCGCAGCCCACGCCGCAGGCCCTGGTCCAGACGTACGAGGCCGCAGCGCGCGCGGGGGCTCGATCGATCGTCTCGATCCATCTCTCGGGCGACCTGTCGGGCACCGTGCACGCCGCAGCCCTCGCCGCGACACGGTCGCCGGTCCCTGTGCGTGTCGTGGACTCCCGGACCGTGGCCATGGGGCTCGGCTTCGCGGCGCTGGCCGCAGCGGACTCCGCGGCGTCGGGCGGGACGGTCGACGAGGTGGCCCGTCGCGCGATCGCGGTGGCGGACTCGAGCCGTGCGATCTTCATGGTCGACTCGCTCGAGCACCTTCGCCGCGGCGGTCGGCTCGGCGCCGCGGCGGCTGCGCTCGGCACGGTCCTGGGCGTGCGCCCGCTCCTCGCGGTGCGCGACGGTCGCATCGAGGTGATCCAGAAGGTCAGGACCCGGTCCGCGGCGGTCGAGCGGCTCGTGCACGTCGCGGTCGAGTCGGTCGAGCGGCGTGCCGAGCCCGAGCTCGCGGTGCACTTCCTCGGTGACGACACCGCGGCGACCGAGGTGGCCGAGCGGTTGCTCGACGAGACCGGCGTGCGTGCCGAGGTGACTCCCGTGAGCGCGGTCGTCGGTGCGCATGCCGGACCGGGGGTCCTGGCGATCGTCGTGGTCGACCGCGCGAGCTGAGGTTCCGAGCGGTACCTGGCCGTGCACAGGCGTGCGCGCGAGCCGGTGCCGCACAGGGGAGCCTCGATACCCCGCGAGGCCGGAGCGGACGCGCCTAGCGTGCCCGGGTGACCTTCTCCCGTGTGCGCCGCCCGCCCGGCACGACACCTGCTGACCTGCTCGCCGATCCGGCCGGCGAGGACGGCGTGGTCCGGCTGCGGAGGCTGCGCAGCATGCCGGGGGAGCGAACCGGGCCCACGACGGACCGGCAGGTGTCGGGTCCGCGGGGGACAGCACCCGTGGATGACGTCCCGCGCGTGACCCTCGACCCGGACCCGAGACCCGACGGCGGGCAGGTTCCGGGGCCGGGACCGGCGTGGTGGAGCGTGTCCGCGGGAGTGGTGACCGAACCCTCGACCGGCGGTCGAGGGCTGGGCGGGACCAGCGTCGACCCCTTACGTTCGACCTCACGTCGAGAGTTGAAGGACTGGGCATCAGGGCCTGCGACCGCGCCGGACGAACCGGTCGGGACACGTGGCGCGCTCGACGCGGTCGCCGCCGCGTACACCGCGGCGAACGGTCATCCCACGTCGCACGCGGGGTTCGAGCACGTGCCCGACGGCGGTCCTCGCCGCTGGCCCGTCGCCGCACGGGCCGCAGTGGTGGCCACGGTCGCGCTCCTGCTGCTCGCGGTCGGGGTCGGCGCGTGGAGCCTCCGGGGAGGGGACGACCTGCGGCCTGTCGCTGCGCTCGCCGAGCCTGCCCCTGAGGGCGGCGCCGGGTCGGTCGGGCTCACGGAGAGCGGCAGCGTCACGCCCGCGTCGGGTTCCACCGAGGCGAGCGACGGCGGGGCGACGAGCCCTGCCGGGGAGAGCGCCGTCGTCGTGCACGTGGTGGGAGCGGTGGCCGCACCGGGCCTCGTGACCGTGCCCGAGGGGTCGCGCGTGGCCGACGCGCTCGCCGCAGCAGGTGACGCCACGGCCGAGGCGGACCTCGCGGGCGTCAACCTGGCGCGCGAGGTCGTCGACGGCGAGCAGATCGTCGTGCCACGCCCGGGGGAGGCCGTCGCCGCCGCGCCCGGTCCCGTGACCGGGACGGGCAGCGAGGCCGGACCCGTCGACCTGAACTCGGCGGACCAGACCGCGCTCGACGCCCTGTCGGGGATCGGGCCCGTGCTCGCGGCCCGGATCGTCGAGTGGCGCGAGGCCAACGGGAGGTTCACGAGCGTCGAGGAGCTCGGGGAGGTGAGCGGGATCGGTGACGCGCTGCTCGCGAGGCTGCGCGACCAGGTGCGGGTCTGAGGTGGGAGACCGATCCTCGTGCCGGGGCGCGGCGGCGCCGGCCTGCGCTCCGGCGACGACCCCCGTTCCCGGCGCGGCACCTGTGCTCACGCCGCGCCAGGTCTCGGCGACCGACCTTCGACTGGTCCCGGGGGCGCTCGCGGCCTGGGGGGTCGCGTGGTGGCTCGCCGCGGCCGGGCCCGGGGTGGTCCTTGCAGGCGCTGTGGCCGCGGCGGGACTGCTCGCACTGCTCGGCGCGCTGCTGCTCGTGCGGCGCGCGAACCCGCCCCGGGGGCTCGGTCAGTGCCTCCTCGTGACGGCGTGCGTGCTCGCGGTCCTGCTGGGCGGGGCAGCACACCTCGTCGCGCGGGAACGTGGGGGAGCCGCGGACCTCGCGGCGCAGGGGGCGTCAGTCGAGGTCGTCGGCCGGGTCGTCAAGGAGCCCGTCGAGGTCACCAACCCGTGGTCAGGGTCCTCGGACACCGTGCGCACGACGCTCGAGCTGACGACGGTCCAGGGGCGAGGTGTCACAGCACCGGGGGGAGGGCAGGTCGGCGTGCTGGGCGACCCGTCCTGGGCCGACGTCGACTACGGGGCCGAGGTCCGCGCGTCGGGCCGGCTCCTGCGCGCCGACCCCGGTGACCGGGCAGTGGCCTCGCTCGTCGCGAGCGGGCCGCCGGTCGAGACGGCCGAGCCCTTGCCCGCGCTGCGAGTCGTCAACACGCTCCGGACCGACCTGCTGACGGCCTCGGACGGGCTGCCCGCGGACGCCCGTGCGCTGCTCCCGGGCGTCGCGGTCGGCGACACCTCGCGCATCGACGACGAGCTCGACGCGGCTCTCAGGACCACCGGCCTCACGCACGTGACCGCGGTCTCGGGCGGGCACTTCGCGATCGTCGTGGCGGCCGTGACCGCGCTGTGCGCGCTGGCCCGGGCGCCGCGCGGTGTGCGCATGGGGGTGACGGGCCTCGTCATGGCGGGGTTCGTGCTGCTCGTCCATCCCGACCCGAGCGTGCTGCGTGCCGCGGCCATGGGGGTGGTCGGGCTGGTCGGGATCGGGCTGGGACGCCCCTCGCGCGCCGTCCCTGCGCTCGCGGCCGTCGTCGTGGTGCTCCTCGTGCTGGACCCGTGGCTCGCGCGCTCGTACGGGTTCGTGCTGTCGAGCCTCGCGACCGCCGCGCTCGTGCTGGGTACCCAGCCCGTGGCACGACGTCTCGCACCGTGGATCGGCAGAGGGCCGGCGTTCGCGCTCGCGGTCCCGCTGACGGCCCAGCTCGCGTGCGCGCCGGTCCTGGTCCTGCTCGACCCGTCGATCGCGACGTACGCCGTGCCGGCGAACCTGGTCGCGGCGCCCGCACTCGTGCCCGCGACGGTGCTCGGGGTGCTCGCGACGCTCGTGGCCCCCTGGTTCCCGCTCGGCGGGGTCGTGCTCGCGTGGCCTGCGGGCCTCGCGTCCTGGTGGATCGCGGCGGTCGCCCGGTCCTTCGCCGGGCTGCCCGGGGCGAAGGTGCCGTGGCCCGGTGGTCCGCTGGGCGCGTCGGCACTCGCCCTGCTGACCCTCGCAGCACTGGTGCTGGTGTGGCGATGGCGGCGTGTGGCGGGCCTGCTGGGCGTGCGGGTCCCGTGGAGCCGGGGGAGCGGCTGGCCGCACACGTGGCGCACGGCGGTACGCGCGGGTGTCCGGGAGGCGTTCGCAGCCCGACGGCGACGCGCCACGCTGCGCCTCGTCGCGGCCTGGGTCGTGGTCGCCGTGGCGGCAGTCGTGTGCGTGGTCGTCGCGTGGCCCCGCTGGATCGCCCCCGCAGGCCGGGACGTCCCGCAGGACTGGGCTGTGACCGTGTGCGACGTCGGCCAGGGGGACGGGCTCGTGGTCCGGACCGGGACCGGGCGCGGGCTCATGATCGACGTCGGTCCAGCAGGCGACGCCGCGGGACGGTGCCTCGACGACCTGGGGATCGAGCGCCTCGACCTGCTCGTGCTGACCCACTTCCACGCCGACCACGTCGGAGGGCTCGACGCCGTGCTGGACGGGCGGCAGGTGGGACGGGCGCTCGTGACCGGGCTCGGTGACCCCGCCGAGCAGGCTGAGTGGGTGCTCGACGACCTCGCCGACCTAGGTGTTCCCGTCGAGGTGGCCGAACCCGGGGCGGGCGGCACGCTCGGCGACGTGTCGTGGGAGGTGCTGCAGGCGGGTGGCTCCGCCGGGCCCGGCTCCGGAGGCCGAGGGCCCGTCCTCGCCGAGGCCGACGGGGGAGCCAACGACGCGAGCATCGCGCTGCGTGTCGTCACCCCGCAGCTCACGCTCGTGGCGCTCGGCGACCTGGAGGACGGGGGACAGGAGGCCTTGGACCGGACGCTGCGGGCGCGCGGCGGCGACGCGTCGGTCGACGTGGTCAAGGTCGCGCACCACGGCTCACGCGTCCAGTCCGCACGACTCGCCGCGACGCTCAGCCCCGTGGTCGCGATCGTCAGCTCGGGCGAGAACACGTACGGGCACCCTACTCAGGAGGCCCTCGACCTCTACGCGGGCGTCGGGGCCGCGGTGCTTCGCACCGACCGGTGCGGGACCTTCGCGCTCGTCGTGCGCGACGGGGCGCTCGCGGTCGCGGGGTGCAGGGACGGGTGAGGCGGTCGGGGCATGTGGATCGGACCCGTGGACCGGCGGACGACCGCGGAGGTCACGGGTCCGTGCCTCCGGCGAACTTTCCGCGTCGGCACGCCGTGCCTCCGTCAGGGGTCGGCGATGTGCCCCCGGTGGGTGGCCCGTGGGATCGTTGTGCTCATGGCTCCTGCTCCCTCCCGCACCTCCGCCCGCCCGTCCGCGACGCTCCCGTGGAACGCGGTCGAGCTCGCCCCCGTGGTGCTGGTGCAAGGGCCCGAGAGCCTGCTCGCGGAGAGGGCCGTCGACTCGTTGTTTGAGCTCGCGCGGGCCCGCGACCCGGAGGCGGAGAAGTCCGAGATCGAAGCCGTGACCTACCAGTCGGGCATGCTGACGGTCGCGGCGAGCCCGTCGCTCTTCGGCGAGCCCAAGTTCGTGGTGGTGCGGGGCGCTGAGGCCGCAGCCGACGCGCTCATCCCCGACGTGGTGGACTACGTCGCCTCGCCGGACCCGGAGACGACCGTCGTGGTCGTGCACGGCGGCGGCGTCCGGGGCAAGAAGATGCTCGACGCGATCCGTGCGAGCGGCGCGCCGGTCGTGGCGTGCGAGGCCATCAAGAAGGACGCCGACAAGCTCTCGTTCGTCGCCGCGGAGTTCAAGGCGGCAGGCCGCCGAGCCGACGCGGGGGCTGTCAAGGCGCTCGTCGAGGCGCTCGGGAACGACCTGCGCGAGCTCGCGAGCGCGTGCGCGCAGCTCGTCGCGGACACGACGGGCACCATCAACGCCGCGACGGTCGACAGGTACTACGGCGGGCGCGTCGAGGCGAGCGGCTTCCGCGTGGCCGACGCCGCGGTGGCGGGCAAGGCGGGCGAGGCCGTGTCCCTGCTGCGCCACGCCCTGGCGACGGGAGCGGACCCCGTGCCGCTCGTCGCGGTGCTCGCGATGAAGCTCCGCACGCTCGCCAAGGTCGCGGCCATGCGTGGCCGGGGTGGAGCGTCGGCCAAGGACCTGGGGCTGGCCCCCTGGCAGATCGACCGTGCGCGCAAGGACCTCTCGAGCTGGACCCCGGAAGGCCTCGCGGCCGCGATCACGGCGGTCGCCCAGGCGGATGCCGAGGTCAAGGGCGGCGGGCGCGACCCGGTGTTCGCGGTCGAGCGCGCGGTCCTGGTGATCGCGGGGGCGCACGGCACGGGCCGCTGATCTCGGCAGGCAGGCGCAGGCAGGCAGACCGGGCGACGGTGACCCCGTGAGCCGGTCAGGAGCGCAGCGGCCGGGGCACGCCGGTCAGGACGAGTCCTCCGCGACCGTCCCCGGACGCACGAGAGGCGCTGCTCCGTGGAGGGAGCAGCGCCTCTCGACGTTCACCGTGCTGCCCGAGGTGGATCAGGGGCGCACAAGGTCACGCGTGGAAGGGAGTGTCAGGCTCAGAGAGCGTTGACGGCCTTCGCGAGTGCCGACTTGCGGTTAGCAGCCTGGTTCTCGTGAATGACACCCTTGGAGACTGCCTTGTCGAGCTTCTTCGACGCGACGACGAGGGCGCTGGTTGCGGCCTCCTTGTCACCGGCGGCGACGGCCTCGCGAACGCGGCGAACGTTCGTCCGGAGCTCCGACTTGACAGCCTTGTTGCGCAGACGAGCCTTCTCGTTCGTCTTGATGCGCTTGATCTGAGACTTGATGTTAGCCACGTGTGGACTTTCTGGTGTGTTCGCCGAAGCGATCGAATAGGTCGTAGAGGGCGATTCCAGCTCCGGGACTGGGGGTGGGGAACCCTTGGAGAGGAGCTGGAACTGTGCCCGCCGACCTGGGCGGACACGCGACCACCAAGACTACCAGCCGACCGCAGGATCGGCCAGAACGCTGGAACGGCGCCCTCCTCGCACCTCGCGCACGGTCCGCACGCGCCCTGTGCCGGGTCCCGCGGACCACGCGGCGGGGTCTCGTGCCGGAGCGCCTGTCCGGGGCGCAGCCCTGGTGCGAGACCTAGACCTTGCCCATCTCGCGGATGATCGTGTCGAACGTCGAGCGGCCCATGACGGCTCCCTCGCGACGCACGGCGCCCGGGTCCACGCGGATCACGCGGTCGAGGCGGACCTCGGAGTCGCGCCCTTGCGCGTCCCAGGGGCCCGAGCCGATGTCGAGCCAGTACCGGCCCCAGCGGGCCTCGTCCGCGGCGTCGCGCGAGTGGTCCTTGCTCGTGAGCATGATCGCGAGCAGCCAGCCGCCGTCGCGACCCACGAGCAGCACGGGACGGTCCTTGCCCTGGGTGAAGTCCTCCTCGTAGGGGACCCAGGTCCACACGATCTCGCCGGGGTCCGGGTCGCCGTCGAGCTGGGGTGCGTACTCGGCGCGCACCGCGCCCGTGTAGTCGCCGGGGTAGGTGCCGGCACCGGGCTGCGGCCCGCGGGCCTGTCCCTGGGGTGCGGGCTTCCGGCCCGCCGGCCGCGTGCTCGCGGAGCCCTTCGGGGTGCCCGGCTTGGTGCGCGGTCCCGGCTTGGGGCCCGCGGTGCCCGACGACGGCGCACCGGACCCGGGGCGGGGAGCGATGCCGCGCGGGGTGCCCGACGTCGTCGGGCCGGAGGACGAGCCACCCGCGCCCGAGCCACCCGACCGCGACGACCCGCCGAGCGCCCCGAGGATCGCGCGGGCCGTGTCCGTGAGCAGGGAGATCCACTTGTTCTGAGCCACGCCCGCAATCTACCCGTATCCGGCACGACGGTCCGAGCGGTCCCGCACCGGCCGTCGGACCCCGCCGCCCGACGCCCGTCACCCACCGGCCTCCGCACCGCCGCCCGCCGACCGAGGACCCCGCGTCGACCGCCCGTCACACCCGGACGCGACCGGTAACACGGGGGACACGCCGCGGGAACACCGGGTGACTACGGTCCCCGTCATGGCAGACCTCTTCGACGACTATCCCCGCTCACGGGCCTGGGACGAGATGCTCGACGAGGACGGCGGGCTGCGTCCCCGGTTCGAGCGTGTGCACACGACCATGACCCGCCTCACCGCGGCCGAGGTCTCCTCGCGGGCGGAGGCCCTGGCCCGCTCGTACCTCGCGCAGGGCGTGACGTTCGACGTCGCGGGCGAGGAGCGTCCCTTCCCGCTCGACGTGGTCCCGCGGGTCATCGAGGCCGACGAGTGGGACCGGATCTCCGCGGGCGTGGCCCAACGGGTCCGCGCGCTCGAGGCGTTCCTCGCGGACGTCTACGGCCCGCAGCGCTGCGTGACGGACGGGGTCGTCCCGCAACGGCTCATCCTGTCCTCGGCCGACTTCCACCGGGCCGCGTACGGGATCGAGCCGCCCAACGGCGTGCGGGCGCACGTCTCGGGGATCGACCTGATCCGCGACGAGGCGGGCGACTTCCGGGTGCTCGAGGACAACGTGCGCGTCCCGAGCGGCGTCAGCTACGTGATCTCCAACCGGCAGGCCATGGTGCAGACGTTCCCCGAGCTGTTCTCGAGCCTGCGCATCCGGCGCGTGATCGACTATCCGCGCCGGCTCCTGGCCGCGCTGCTCGCCGCAGCCCCGGACGGGGTCCCCGACCCGACGGTCGTGGTGCTCACCCCCGGCGTCTTCAACTCGGCCTACTACGAGCACTCGTTGCTCGCCCGGCTCATGGGTGTCGAGCTCGTCGAGGGGCGCGACCTGTTCTGCGCGGGCGGTCGCGTCTACATGCGGACCACCAAGGGCCGTCGCCGGGTCGACGTCATCTACCGGCGCGTCGACGACGCGTTCCTCGACCCGGTGCAGTTCCGCGCCGACTCGATCCTGGGTGTCCCGGGACTGCTCGGGTGCGCGCGGCTCGGCACCGTGACGCTTGCGAACGCGGTGGGCAACGGGGTCGCGGACGACAAGCTCGTCTACACCTACGTCCCCGACCTCATCCGTTACTACCTGTCGGAGGAGCCGCTCCTGCCCAACGTCGACACGTGGCGCCTGCAGGAGCCCGAGGCGCTCGCGGAGGTGCTCGACCGCCTCGACGAGCTGGTCGTCAAGCCCGTCGACGGATCGGGTGGCAAGGGGATCCTCGTGGGTCCGGCGGCCTCCCGTGCCGAGCTCGACGCGATGCGCCGGCGGCTCCAGGCGGACCCGCGCGGGTGGGTCGCGCAGCCCGTGGTGCAGCTCTCGACGGCTCCGACGTTCGTCGACGGGCGCTTCCGGCCCCGTCACGTGGACCTGCGGCCGTTCGCGGTCAACGACGGCACGGACGTCTGGGTCCTGCCGGGCGGGCTCACGCGCGTGGCGCTGCCCGAGGGGCAGCTCGTCGTGAACAGCTCGCAGGGTGGCGGCTCCAAGGACACGTGGGTCCTGGGCGAGGGGCCCCGGCAGGTGGTCGACGACGTCGCCCCCGTGACGCTCGCGGCGTCCGGGGCGGTGGCTGCCGGGGTCCCGATCGCGACCAATCCCGCGGACGCCGCCCAGGGTGCCGGGAGCCGGCACCAGCAGCAGCAACAGCAGCAGGCGAGCGACCGCCAGGGTGCGGTCCCTCGCGAGCCCGGGGTCGCACCGGCCCGGGGGCACGTGGCGACGGACGGGGAACGACCATGCTGAGCAGGATCGCGGAGTCTCTCTTCTGGATCGGTCGGTACGTCGAGCGCGCGGACGACACCGCCCGCATCCTCGACGTGCACGTCCAGATGCTCAGCGAGGACCCGTGGGCCGCGGAGGACCTGGCCTGCCGGTCGCTCCTGACGGTCATGGACCACCCCGTCGAGCCCGGCACGGGGCTCGTGGACCGGGCCCACGTCCTGCGGGTGCTGGCCCACGACCAGCTCAACCCGTCGTCGATCGCGGGGTCGCTCGTCGCGTCGCGCGAGAACGCCCGGCGTGCGCGCGAGATCATCTCGACCGAGCTGTGGGAGTGCCTCAACACGACCCGCAACCAGGTCTCGGGCAGCATCCGCCTGGCCCGCCCGCACGACTACTTCTCGTGGGTGCGCGAGCGGGCGGCGATCGTCGCGGGTCTCATGGACTCGGCCACGAGCCGCGACGCGACGTGGCACTTCATGCTCCTGGGCCGGTCGATCGAGCGGGCCGACATGACGGCCCGGCTCGTGACGACCCAGACGCGGCTCGGGCACGCGGGCCCCGGGTGGACGACGCTGCTGCGCTCGTGCGGCGCCTACGAGTCGTACCTGCGGGTCTACCGGGGCATCGCGTCGGACGAGCGGGCCGCGGGCTTCCTGCTGCTCGACCGCCTGTTCCCGCGGTCGATCGTGTGCGCGCTCGAGAGCGCCGAGGCGTGCCTGCGCGAGCTCGAGCCCGAGGGGCGTCACGGGGTGAGCGACGACGCGCGGCGCGAGCTCGGGAGCGTGCGGGCGAGCCTCGAGTTCGCCCCGCTCGAGGAGGTCCTCGACGACCTGCCCGCGGCGATGGAGCGCGTCCAGCGCGCCTGCTCGCGCGCGAGCGACGCGATCAAGGCGCGGTACTTCCCGTCCGCGGCCGCCACGACCTGGGTAGGAGAAGCACTGTGAGCACCGAGGTGGTCGGCGACGCCGGCCGGCGGACCCTGCGCGTGGTCCACACGACGACGTTCGACTACGAGGCGCCCGTGACGGCGTCGTACAACGAGGCACGCATGACGCCTGCGGGGGGCCCGGCGCAGGACGTGCTCGACGCCGCTGTCGCGGTCCAGCCGACCACGTGGTCGCACGAGTACGTCGACTACTGGGGCACGACGGTGACCGCGTTCGAGGTCCTCGAGCCGCACAGGCGCCTGACGATCGTGGCGACCGCCACGGTCGAGGTCACCCCGCCCGCCACGGGCGGGGCGCAGGTCACGTGGGAGGAACTGGGCGGGGAGGACGTCGTGGACGCCCAGGCGGCGTACCTCACGGACAGCGCGACCACCGCGGTGCCCGACGACGTCGCGGCCCTCGCGCTCGACGTCGCGGCCGGGCTGGACCCCGAGTCGGCGGCCGAGGCCATCTGCCTCGCGCTGCGCGACCGGCTCGACTACGTGCCCGGGGTCACCACGGCGCACACGCCCGCGGCCGAGGCCTGGCTGGCCCGCAAGGGCGTGTGCCAGGACATGGCGCACCTGTGCGCGGGCGCGCTGCGCAGCGTCGGCATCCCGGCCCGCTACGTCTCCGGGTACCTGTACCCGGTCACGGACGGGGTGGTCGGGGAGACGGTCACGGGGGAGTCGCACGCCTGGATCGAGTGGTGGACGGGCGCGTGGCGCGGCTACGACCCCACCAACCGCCGCCGCGCGGGGCTCGACCACGTGGTGCTCGGGCGCGGACGCGAGTACGAGGACGTCGCGCCCCTCAAGGGCGTGTACGCGGGAGCGGCGGCCAGCGACCTGGAGGTCACGGTCGAGATCACGCGCACCGGGTGACGTCGGGCCGCCCGTGCCTGCCGGGTGCGGGCTCGTGGGACAATGATGGTTGCTGTCCGACCCTGCGCGCGGCGACCAGCGACCTGCCGGGCAGAACCCGGCGGCTCACGCTCCGTCGTCGAGCACCGAGCCGCAGGTCCGGGCGCCGTCCGCCGCCCCGTCTTGACCCACCACAGGAGCGCACCCCCGTTGTCCCCGATCCCCAGCGCCCAGCTGAGCACCCGCATCCAGCCCGCGGCGACGCCGCCCGAGCTGCTGCGCAACTTCTGCATCATCGCGCACATCGACCACGGCAAGTCCACGCTGGCCGACCGCATGCTGCAGCTGACCGGCGTCGTCGACGCGCGAGCCATGCGTGCGCAGTACCTCGACCGCATGGACATCGAGCGCGAGCGCGGCATCACGATCAAGTCGCAGGCCGTGCGCATGCCGTGGGCCGTGCGGGAGGGCGACGACCCTGACGACACGTCGGCGCCGCTCGTGCCCTACGCCCTGAACATGATCGACACGCCCGGGCACGTGGACTTCACGTACGAGGTCTCGCGCTCGCTCGCCGCGTGCGAGGGGGCCGTGCTGCTCGTCGACGCCGCGCAGGGCATCGAGGCGCAGACCCTCGCGAACCTGTACCTCGCGATGGAGAACGACCTCGCGATCATCCCGGTGCTCAACAAGATCGACCTGCCGGCCGCGCAGCCCGAGAAGTACGCCGAGGAGATCGCGGGCCTCGTGGGCGTCGACCCCTCGACCGTCCTGAAGGTCTCGGGCAAGACGGGCATGGGCGTGACCGAGCTGCTCGACCGCATCGTCGAGGAGGTGCCGGCCCCGCAGGGTGACGCCGACGCCCCGGCGCGCGCCATGATCTTCGACTCGGTGTACGACACCTACCGCGGCGTCGTGACGTACGTGCGCGTGGTCGACGGCAGCCTGAACCCGCGCGAGAAGATCGTCATGATGTCGACCAAGGCGACGCACGAGCTCCTCGAGATCGGCGTGAGCGCGCCCGAGCCGCACCCCACCAAGGGGCTCGGCGTGGGCGAGGTCGGCTACCTCATCACGGGCGTCAAGGACGTGCGCCAGTCCAAGGTCGGTGACACCGTGACCAATGCGGCCAAGCCCGCGGAGGACGCGCTCGGCGGCTACAGCGACCCCAAGCCCATGGTGTTCTCGGGCCTGTACCCGATCGACGGCTCGGACTACCCGGTCCTGCGCGACGCCCTGGACAAGCTCAAGCTCAACGACGCGGCGCTCAACTACGAGCCCGAGACCTCGGTCGCGCTCGGCTTCGGGTTCCGCGTGGGCTTCCTGGGCCTGCTGCACCTGGAGATCGTGCGCGAGCGCCTCGAGCGCGAGTTCGACCTCGAGCTCATCTCGACCGCCCCGAACGTCGTCTACGAGGTGACCCTCGAGGACCGCTCGGTCGTCACGGTCACCAACCCGAGCGAGTTCCCGGGCGGCAAGATCGGCGAGATCCGTGAGCCGATCGTCAAGGCCACGATCCTGTGCCCCACCGAGTTCATCGGTGCGGTCATGGAGCTGTGCCAGGGCAAGCGCGGCGTGCTGGGCGGCATGGACCACCTCTCGCAGGAGCGGGTCGAGCTGCGGTACACGCTGCCGCTCGCGGAGATCGTGTTCGACTTCTTCGACCAGCTCAAGTCCAAGACGCGCGGCTACGCGTCGCTCGACTACGAGCTCTCGGGCGAGCAGGCGGCAGACCTGGTGAAGGTCGACATCCTGCTCCAGGGCCAAACCGTCGACGCGTTCAGCGCGATCGTGCACAAGGACAAGGCGTACTCGTACGGCGTCATGATGACGGAGAAGCTCAAGGAGCTGATCCCGCGCCAGCAGTTCGAGGTCCCCATCCAGGCGGCCGTGGGCGCGCGCGTGATCGCCCGCGAGACCATCCGTGCGATCCGTAAGGACGTGCTCGCCAAGTGCTACGGCGGCGACATCAGCCGTAAGCGCAAGCTGCTCGAGAAGCAGAAGGAGGGCAAGAAGCGCATGAAGACGATCGGTACGGTCGAGGTCCCCAAGGACGCGTTCATCGCGGCGCTGTCCTCCGACGGTGCGGGCAGCAGCGGCGGCAAGGACGCGAAGGACAAGTCCAAGAAGTGATGTGCTGCTTGCCTGGTGAGCGCGTGGTCCTCGTCGTCTCGGGGACCGCGCGCTCTGCGGCGTCCGGGGTGCGGGCATGAGCCCGGCGCTCCCGGACGGGATCCCCGTGCCCGACGACGGCGCTCTCCCCGCGTGGGTGGGGCCCGGTCCCGGCGGGGCCGGGTCGGACGACCACGCGGGTCGCGCGTTCGGGGTGTACCTGCACGTGCCGTTCTGCACCGTGCGCTGCGGGTACTGCGACTTCAACACCTACACGGCCTCGGAGCTGGGCGGTGGCGCGAGCCAGGCCTCGTACGCCGACACGGCCCTGCGGGAGATCGAGCTCGCCGCGCGCGTCATGGACCAGGCCGGCCTGGCGTCGCGTCCGGTCTCGACCGTGTTCGTCGGCGGTGGCACCCCGACGCTGCTGCCCGCGGGAGACCTGGGCAGGATGCTCGCGGGCGTGCGCGCCGCGTGGGGGCTGGTTCCCGGCGCCGAGGTCACGACCGAGGCCAACCCGGACTCGGTGACCCCTGAGTCGCTCGCGCAGCTTGCCGAGTCGGGGTTCACGCGCGTCTCGTTCGGGATGCAGTCGGCCGTGCCGCGCGTGCTCGCGACCCTCGAGCGGACCCACGACCCGCGGCGCATCCCCGACGTGGTGCGCTGGGCCCGCGAAGCGGGGCTCGCGGTCTCGCTCGACCTCATCTACGGGACGCCGGGCGAGACGCTCGACGACTGGCGCACGAGCCTCGAGGCTGCCCTGGCGACCGGGGTCGACCACGTCTCGGCGTACGCGCTCGTCGTGGAGCAGGGGACCAAGATGGCGGCTCAGGTCCGCCGCGGAGAGATCGCGCTGCCGAGCGAGGACGACCAGGCCGAGAAGTACGAGCTCGCGGACGAGCTGCTGACCGCTGCCGGGCTCGAGTGGTACGAGGTGAGCAACTGGGCGCGGCGGGCCACGGGGGAGAGCGGGCAGGCGGGACCGGATCCCGCCTTCGCGTGCCGCCACAACCTGGCCTACTGGCGGGGCGAGGACTGGTGGGGCATCGGCCCCGGAGCTCACTCGTACATCGGTGGAGCGGCGAACCGTACGGACGCTGGCGAGGTGTCGACCGCGGCCTCGGGGTCGCTCGTCGACGCGTCGGACGCGTCGGGCGAGCCTGTCCAGGGCGGCCGCGAGGGCGTGCGATGGTGGAACGTGAAGCACCCGCGGCGCTACGCGGCGCTGCTCGAGGCGGGCAACAGCCCTGCGGCCGGACGCGAGCTCCTGACGCTCGAGGAGGCGCACCTCGAACGCGTCATGCTGGGGGTGCGGCTGCGTGAGGGACTGGACCTGAGCGTCCTTACCGAGGTGGGCCGGCGCAACGTGGCCGGGATGGTCGCGGCGGGCCTCCTCGACGGCAAGGCGGCCATCCGCGGTCGCGGGGTCCTGACCCTGCGCGGCAGGTTGCTGGCAGACACGGTCGTGCGGGAGCTGACGGACGGGTGACGATGGTCGGACAGTCGGCCTCGGTGCAGACCGGGGAGGCCAGGACGTCGACGGAACGCGTCGACGTGTGGCAACGACTGCGACCGGCCGACGTGCTCGATCCCGGAGCGCTCGCGGACCCGACCGCCGAGCCCGTCGCTCTGCCGTCGGGCCGCGAGGAAATTCACGGACGCGGGCCCGAGCGTCCCTCGCGCCCTGCCCGTCCCACGGTCCGCTACCGGCGGATCGCCGGCCTGGACGGACTGAGGGCTCTGGCCGTCGTCTCGGTCATGCTCTTCCACTTCGCGCCGCAGCTGCTCCCGGGTGGGTATGTCGGGGTCGACGTCTTCTTCGTGCTCTCGGGATTCCTCATCACGACGCTCCTTGTCCGCGAGTTCCGGGAGCGTCGCACGGTCTCGTTGACCCGGTTCTGGGTCCGCAGGGCGCGCCGCCTGCTCCCCGCGCTCGCGCTCGTCGTGCTCACGTGCACGGCGGTCGCGGGCCTCCTGGGCGGTGACCTCCTGGTAGGGATCGGCGCGCAGGTGGCCGGAGCCGCCACCTTCACGAGCAACTGGGTGTACATCGCGCAGGGCAGCACCTACTCGGGCGGGCTCGCCCCGCAGCTCTTCGCCAACCTGTGGTCGCTCGCGGTCGAGGAGCAGTTCTACCTGCTCTGGCCGCTCGCGGTCCTCGGGGTGCTCGCGCTGCGGATCACCCGGCGCCGGGCCCTGGTCGTGGCGGGCGTCCTCGCCGTGGTCTCGGCCATGGCGATGGCGCTGCTGTACGCGCCGGGGACGGACCCCACGCGGGTGTACTTCGGCACCGACACGCACCTGTTCGGGCTCATGATCGGCGCGTTCCTGGCCTTCTGGCACCTGCGCACCGGCAGGCCGACGCTCGTGCGCGAGTCCCCGCGGACCGCGACCACGCGAGGCGCGGCATTCGTGCTCGGCGCGGGGACCGTGGGGGCCCTCGTGCTGCTGCTCGCGATGTTCCGGATGCCGTGGGACGGGGCCGCGACCTACCGCGGCGGGCTCTTCGTCGTGTCGTTGGCCACCGCCGGGGTCGTCAACCTCGTCCTGCACGCACCCCGTCTCGGTCGGTTGCTCGACAAGGGCCCCGCGGGCTGGATCGGTGCCCGGTCCTACGGGCTCTACCTGTGGCACTGGCCCGTGCTCGTCCTGGTCGCCGCGGTCGCGGGCGGAGGTGGCCTGTACGCGACCCCCGGTCCGTGGGTCGCGCTGACCGCGACGGTCGTGACCGTGGTCGTCGCGGCGCTGTCGTACCGGTTCGTCGAGCGGCCTGTCATGGGACGAGGGCTCGGTGGCTACGTCCGTACCGTCGTCGCCTGGGCGCGGAGGGGGGCCACGGGCCGCAACCCGCTGCCCGTGCACGGGTGGGTCACCCTCGCTGCGACGGTGCTCGTCGTGGGGCTGGCCGTCACCGGGTTCGTCCGGGCCCCTGCCGTGTCCTCGGTCGAGTCGCAGATCCTCGCGGGTCAGGAGGTCGCCGCCGGGACGCAGCAGCCGGGGGCGGCAACGGCCGGGGAGGCGCCAGCTCCTGAGGCAGCGCCGGACGTTGCGGCTCCTGACGCGCAGGCACCGGCCCCGGCGGCCCCGGCGGCCCCGGCGGCCCCGAACCCCGCGGCGCCGGCCGCGCCCCCAGTGCCCCCGCCCGGGGACCAGGTGACGATCATCGGCGACTCGGTCGCCCTCGCGAGCGCGCCCGCCCTGACGGCGGCCCTGCCCGGGGTGTTCGTCGACGGCGCGGTGTCCCGGCAGATGAAGGACGCCGCTGGGCTCGTGGAGTCGGTGCGTGCGGCCGGGAACCTGCGGCCCTACGTCGTGGTCTCGCTGGGCACGAACAGCACGATCGACGCCGCGATGATGGACCAGGTCCTCGCGACGATCGGACCGGACCACACCGTGGTGCTCGTGACGGGATACGCCGACAGGTCCTGGGTGCCTGTCGCCAACGCCGAGATGATCGGCGCGTCCCAGCGCTTCGGCAACGTCGTCGTCGCCGACTGGAGCACGGCGATCGCGGCCCACCCGACCCTCCTGGGACCCGACGGCGTGCACCCGGCGGGGGAGGGGACCACGCTCTATGCGAGCGTGGTCGCGGCCGGTCTCGCACAGGCGGTCGCGCTCCGCGGCTGAGCGCCTCGCCCGGCTCGGCCCTGGTCATGCGCCGTGCGCGCGGTGCCCGTGCAGGCTCCCGCGCCGGGACGCAAGACGGCATCGACGGGTGCCGTCATCACCCGCTGCTCCTGTGGCGGGAAACGTCCCGAAGCGTCATCGTTGATAGCGATCTGTGAAATGTTCGATCGTCACAGTCTGTTCACAGTGTGGCTTGCCGCACCCCGACGACCGAGGGATCCCGATGAGCGACAACACCGCAGGCGGGCCGCCGCCGGAAGAGAACGAGCCCACGCCGCAGAACCCGTACGCGAGCACGCCCGACCCGGGCGCCACGCCGCCTCCCTCCGAGCCCGAGCAGCCCGTCACCCCTCCGGTGGCGCCGCCCGCGCAGCCGACGCCCCCGACGGCGCCTCCGGCCACGCCCCCGACCGCACCGCCCGTCGCCCCGCCCCCCTACGGCGCGCCGACCCCACCGCCCGCGGCGCCTCCGTACGGTGCGCCTGCCGCGCCCCCTTACGGCGCTCCGGCCGGAGGCCAGCCGCCGGTCGCCCCGCCCCCTGGCGGTGGCTACCCGCCCCCGGGTGGCGGCTACCCGCCTGCCGGCGGCGCGTACCCCCCACCCGGTGGCGCCTACCCGCCCCCGGCGCAGCCCGCCTACGTGGGCGCCGCGCCGTTCGCGGTCGGTGACGCGATCGGGTTCGGGTGGAAGAAGTTCTGGGCCAACCCGCTGCCGTGGATCCTCGCGGCCCTGATCTTCGTCCTCATCAACGCCGTCTTCAACTGGATCACCGGCGGGTTCGAGCGGTTCACGGACTACCGCACTGACGGGTTCACGGACACCAACATGCTCGAGGCCGTCGGCCTGAGCTTCGGCAGCGTGGTGCTGTCGATCGTGGGCGCGATCATCGGCTACCTGATCACGGCCTTCTTCACCCGCGGTGCTCTCGACGAGTCGCAGGCACGCAAGCCCGACGTCGCGGCGTTCTTCCGGATCGGCAACGTGGTGAACGTCATCCTCGCGGCCTTCCTGGTCGGGATCATGGCTGCCGTCGGCACGATCCTCTGCGTCCTGCCGGGTCTCGCGGTCCTGCTCTTCTCGACCTTCGTCTACTACTTCACGCTCGACAAGGAGCAGGACGCGATCACCGCGATCAAGTCGAGCTGGTCGCTCGTGGCGAAGAACTTCGGGTCGGTCTTCCTGCTGCTCCTGGCGCTCTTCGGCATCAACATCGTGGGCTTCATCGCCTGCTTCATCGGGCTCCTGGTCACGATCCCGCTGTCCTACATCGCGGTGGCCTACGCCTACCGTCGCCTGATCGGCGAGCAGCCGGTCTGACCCGAGCACGTCGCACGACGACACGGGCCCCGTCGCCGCTCTCAAGAGCGGCGGCGGGGCCCGCGGCGTTCGAGCCGGTCGCCCCGTGCGGGGCCGGCCGCTGCCCGAGCCGTGCTCGCAGGACGAGCCCGACCACCACCTGGTCGGGCTGGCCCTCGATGATCGCGACCGGCTAGTTTGGGGCGCCCGGTCCGTCACGAAGGGTCCGGTTCGACCGCAGAGAGGCCACGATGAGCGACCAGCACTCCTCCGACCAGGTCCCGGACTACGGGCAGTACGTCCCACCGGCCGGCCAGGGCGGCGCCCCGGGCCCCCAGGGGCAGCCGGGCCAGAACGGCTACCCCGGGCAGGCCGGCGGCTACGGGCCGCCCGCCGGCCAGTACTCCCAGCCGGGACAGCAGGGGCAGTACCCGCCGCAGGGCCGGCCGGGACCGGCCCAGCCGCTCTCGCCGGCGGACACCAAGACGTGGGCGAGCCTGTCGCACCTCTTGGGCGGCATCCTCGGCTTCCTCGCACCCCTCGTGATCTGGCTGGTCTTCCGCGAGCGCAGCTACGTCGTGGACGGCGAGGCCAAGAAGGCGCTCAACTTCCAGATCCTGGTGGCGATCGTGCTGGTCGGCGCGAACCTCGTGCTCCCCGGTTTCATCGAGGGCCTCGTGGTCTTCGGCGTGTGGGTCACGTCGCTCGTGTTCGGCGTCCTGAACTTCCAGGCGGTCGGCAAGGGGCAGATGACCCGGTACCCGGTCGAGGTGCGGATCGTGAAGTAGCTCAGTCGACCGTCACGAAGTCGATGAGCTCCTCGACCCGGCCCAGCAGGGAAGGCTCGAGGTCGGCGTAGGTCCGCACGGTGCCCAGGATGCGCTGCCAGCCTCGGGCGACGTCGGCCTGCTCGGCAGCGGGCCACCCGAGCTCGCGCAGGATCCCGCGCTTCCACTCGGTGCCGCGCTCGATCACGGGCCAGGTGGTCAGGCCCAAGCGCTCTGGTCGCACGGCCTGCCACACGTCGACGTAGGGGTGGCCCAGCACCTTGACCGTGCCGGGGCGCACGCCCCGCAGCGCCTCGGCGACGAGGCGCGTCTCCTTGCTGCCCGGGACCAGGTGGTCGACCAGGACGCCCACCTTGCGCTCCGCCGTCGGGCTGAAGTCCTCGAGGGCTTCCGCGAGGTTGTCCACGCCGTCGAGGAGCTCGACCACGACGCCCTCGATGCGCAGGTCGTCACCCCAGACCTTCTCGACGAGCTCGGCGTCGTGCTTGCCCTCGACCCAGATGCGCGAGCCGCGGGCGACGCGGGCCCGGACGTCCGCGACCGCGCGCGAGCCCGAGGCGGTGCGCGTGGGCGCCGCTGGTGCGCGCGTGTTCACGGGCGCGGTCAGCTCGACGGGTTCGCCGTCGACCCAGAAGCCGGGGCCGAGCGGGAAGGTGCGGGTGCGACCGGCACGGTCCTCGAGGACGACGATGTGCATGCCGCCCGACTTCTCGACCCGCACCACCGCACCGACCCAGCCGGTCTCGACGTCCTCGACGACCAGGCCACGCTCGGCGGCCTGGGGGCGTGAGACGGGGCGCCTGCGGTGGGGCACCGGGGCAGGGGTCGCGCTGGACAGGACGTCGGCACCGTAGCGATCGAAGCTCACCCGCCTCACCCTAGGCGGTGGTCGGCCCCGCGCCCGGAAGGGGCGCGCGGCGACCCGCGAACCTCTCCGCGGCTCGCCGGGTGCCGTGGCGCGGGGCGTGGTACGACTGGCCGGTGAGCACTTCGAGCGGTCAGGCCGCGCCCGACCCCCAGCGCTGGCGCGTCCTGGGCCTGTGTCTCGCGGTCGGGTTCATCACCATGCTCGACGTGTCGATCGTCAACGTCGCGCTCCCCTCGATCGAGAAGGCGCTCGACGCGGGGCCCACCGAGCTGCAGCTCATCGTCGCGGGCTACACCCTGGCGTTCGGTCTCGCGCTCGTCCCCGCGGGTCGTCTGGGCGACGCGGGCGGGCGCCGGGCGCTGTTCATCGTCGGGCTCGTGGGCTTCGCGCTCACGAGCCTCGCCGCGGGTCTGGCACCGAGCGACGAGTGGCTCGCGATCGCGCGGCTCCTGCAGGGCGCGAGCGCGGGTCTGCTCAACCCGCAGGTCATCGGTCTGATCCAGCAGATGTTCTCGGGGTACGAGCGCGGCAAGGCGTTCGGCATGTTCGGCGCCACGATCGGCATCTCGACGGCCCTGGGGCCGTTGCTCGGCGGGCTGATCATCCAGGCGGCGGGCGAGGAGAACGGGTGGCGGTGGATCTTCGGGATCAACGTGCCGATCATCGCGGTCGTCCTGCCGCTCGCGATCCGCTTCCTGCCCGCGGCGACGCGCAAGGCAGGCCCGCGCAAGCTCGACCCGGTCGGCCTGGTCCTCATCGCGGTCGCGACCGTGGCGGTCATGCTCCCGTTCGTCACGACGTCCGGGCAGGACGACGACCCCGGACGGTGGTGGTGGCTCGCGGTCGGGGCGGTCGCGGTGGCCGTGACCGTGCTCTGGGAGCGGCGGTACGAGCGCACCACGGGTGCGCCGGTCCTGGACCCCCGCGTGCTGTCGCTCACCTCCTTCCGCAACGGCACGCTGCTGGGGATCACGTACTTCGCGGGCTTCACGGGCATCTTCCTCGTCGCGACGCTGTACCTCCAGAACGACCTGCACTTCACGCCCCTGCACGCCGGGCTCATCGGCATGCCGTTCGCGATCGCGTCGGGCGTCGCGTCGTGGCTCGCGGGGCGCGGCGTCGCACGCTGGGGGCGCCCGCTCGTGGTCGCGGGGCTGGTCGTGGTGCTCGTCGGGCTCGGGGGCGTGATCCTCGCGATCCGGGTCACGGGCGACGACGTGTCTGCCGGAGGGTGGGCCATCGCCCTGACCATGATGGTCGCGGGGATCGGGAGCGGCACCGTCATCTCCCCGAACCAGACGCTGACCCTCGCGCGGGTCCCCGTCGAGCTCGCGGGGGTCGCGGGCAGCATGCTCCAGCTCGGGCAGCGCGTGGGCTCGGCCATGGGCATCGCCGTGGTCCTCTCGACGTACTACTCGCTCAAGGCGGGTGGTTCGACGGGCGCGGTCGCGGCGAGCACCGCGATGCTCATCACGGTCGCGCTGGTCGCGGTCTCGCTCGTGGTCGCGATTGTGGACCTGCGGGCGCGGGCGCACGCCGCACCCCAGGGCAAGGTGACGTCCGCGACGTGAGCGCCGCCGTCGGGCGCGGTGCGGCCTGGGCCGCGCGGTGGGACCTGGCGGGGGAGTCGGGCCCGACGGCGGAGCGGGGGGCGTGTGGTCGGGTGCGGCGGTGGAGCCGGCGGGCGCGGGGGCTGGACGTCGCTCTTCTGCTCGCCCACGTCTCGACCGAATGCGTGAGCAAAGGTCAGGAACCGACCGGTGGTGTGTGGGTGAATTTCGAGAACAAATCGTTCGTCGTCATTGTGGCCCCGCTAGGCTGCGGCCCACCACCCACTACGTCGAGATAGGTGATTCGGTTGGATATCGCGGAGCGGCTTGCCTCGTTGGCAACCAAGGTGCGTCAGCAGAAGGCCTCTATCCAGACCGAGGAGGCGACCAAGAACGCGTTCGTCATGCCATTTATCTCGCTCGTCCTGGGATATGACGTGTTCAACCCGAACGAGGTCGTTCCGGAGTTCACAGCGGACGTCGGGACGAAGAAGGGCGAGAAGATCGACTATGCCATCGTCAAGGACGGTGAGGTCCAGATCCTCATCGAGGCCAAGACGGTCGGCAGTCCGCTCGGGCTCAACCACGCGTCGCAGCTCTTCAGGTACTTCGCCACGACGAACGCTCGTATCGCCGTCCTCACCAACGGTGAGCACTATCACTTCTTCACGGACCTGGACCGGCCGAACCGTATGGACGACAAACCGTTCCTGCAGCTCGACCTCTCGGACCTCGACGACTCGCTCGTCCCCGAGATTCAAAAGCTCACCAAAGACTCGTTCGACCTCGACTCGGTCGTGAGTGCGGCCGAAGAGCTGAAGTACATCGGCGAGCTCAAGCGCGTGCTCGGCGCGCAGTTCCGCGAGCCCGACGCCGAGTGGGTCAAGGCGCTCACGGGGCGCGTGTACGAGGGCCCGATCACCCAGAAGGTGCGCGAGCAGTTCCGCACGCTGGTCTCCAAAGCGATGAAGCAGTTTCTTGCCGACCAGGTGAACGACAGGCTCAAGGCAGCGCTCGGGGGACAGGGCTACGCCGACACCGCGGTGCCGCTGACGGGTGAGACGGCTGCCGAAGAGAGCGTCTCCGAGGCCGTCGAGGAGGCCGACCGCGGGATCGTGACGACCTTCGAAGAGCTCGAGGGGTTCCAGATCGTCCGAGCGATCGCCTGCAGCGAGGTGCCGCCGAGCAGGATCGTCCACCGTGACACCAAGAGCTACATGGGAATCCTGCTCGACGACAACAACCGCAAGCCGCTCGCCCGACTTCACTTCAACACGGGCCAGAAGTACGTGGGCCTCTTCGACGAGGAGAAGAACGAGACGCGTCACGCGATCGAGACTCCGGAGGAGATCTACAACTTCGCCGAGCACATCCGTAAGAGCGTGCACTTCTACGACTGAACGCGGCACCGCAGGTGCGGCGGGTGCACCCGCCGCACGGTCCCCGCATCGCGGGCCGAGCCGATCTCCTCCTGGGCGGGGCGTGTGCTCCAGCCCGGCCGCACCTCCCTCTCCGGCCACCTCCCGGAGAGAGCGTGAGAAGGATGTGCACGTCGCCCGCGACCTCCTCGCGACCGCGTAGAATTAGCACTCGACGGTAGAGAGTGCGAACGCGCGACGATCGGCAGGAGGTGGTCATGAGCGAGGAACGACGGCTCGATGTGCTGCGTGCGATCGTCGAGGACTACGTCCTCACCAGGGAACCGGTGGGGTCGCGGGTCCTCGCCGAGCGGCACCGCCTGGGCGTGTCCCCGGCCACGATCCGTAACGACATGGCCGCCCTCGAGGAGGACGGCTACATCGCCCAGCCGCACACGTCGGCCGGGCGCATCCCCACGGACAAGGGCTACCGCCTGTTCGTGGACAAGCTCTCGACGGTCAAGCCCTTGTCGTCGCCCGAGCGTCGTGCGATCGAGACCTTCCTGTCGGAGGCGGTCGACCTCGACGACGTCGTGGCGCGCGCCGGGCGGCTGCTCGCCCAGCTCACGGGCCAGGTCGCCGTCGTCCAGTACCCCTCGCTGCGCCGGTCGGGCCTGCGTCACCTCGAGCTCGTGCCCGTGGGCGACCGTCGCCTGCTCGTGGTCATCATCACGGACACGGGCCGCGTCGAGCAGCGCACGCTCGAGGTCGCCGCGGCCCCGGACGAGGCGACCCTCGCCGAGCTGCGCTCGCGGCTCAACGCGGTCGCGGCGGGCAAGCGTCTCGCGGAGCTCGGGCAGGGCTTCGCCGAGGTCGCCGAGCAGTTCCGCCCCGAGCACCAGGACCTGGCCCGCTCGCTCGCGCTGCTGGTCGAGGAGACCCTCGCGGAGGAGTCCGAGGAGCGCATCGTGCTGGCCGGCACCGCGAACCTCGCCCGGGTCGGGATGCGGTTCGAGCACGCGCTGCGCCCGGTCCTCGAGGCGCTCGAGGAACAAGTCGTGCTGCTCGGGTTGTTGACCGAGATGGCCGCGGAGTCCGGGGTGAGCGTGCGGATCGGTCACGAGACGCAGCTCGAGGGCCTCGCGGAGACCTCTGTCGTGACGAGCGGATACGGTAACGAGGGCGACTCGGTCGCGCTGATCGGTTCGATCGGACCGACCCGCATGGACTATCCCGGGACGATCGCCTCGGTCCGCGCCGTGGCGCGGTACCTGTCGCGCGTCCTGACAGCATGAGCATGGTTCTTGCGCCACCGCGTGCGGAGACCGGGCCCTCGGGCCCGGCGCGTGCTGCGGGGCGTTGTCGGAAGTCGCCGATCCACCGTCGGCGTGCGCTAGTAGAGAGTGACCTGTGAGCGACTACTACGAGATCCTGGGCGTGCCCCGGGACGCGAGCCAGGACCAGATCAAGAAGGCCTACCGCAAGCTGGCCCGTGAGCTGCACCCTGACGTCGCGGGCGAGGCCGCCGAGGACAAGTTCAAGGACGTGTCCCGCGCGTACGAGGTCCTGTCCAACCCGGACAAGCGCCAGCAGTACGACCTCGGCTCGGACCCGTCCGCCGCCGGTGGCGGCATGGGCGGGGGCTTCGGCTTCCAGGACATCTTCGAGACGTTCTTCGGCGGGGGACAGGCGCAGTCCGGCCCCATCCCGCGCGCCCGCCGCGGCCAGGACTCCCTGGTCCGCCTCGACATCGACCTCTCGGAGGCCACGTTCGGTGCCCGCCGCGAGCTCCAGGTCGACACCGCTGTCGTGTGTGGGACGTGCAGCGGCTCGTGCTGTCGCCCCGGCACCTCGCCCCGTACCTGTGACGTCTGCAACGGGCGCGGCACGGTCCAGCGCGTGGCCCGCTCGTTCCTCGGGCAGGTCATGACGACCGCCCCCTGCGCGGCGTGCCAGGGCTTCGGCACCGTCATCCCCGAGCCCTGCGCCGAGTGCGCGGGCGAGGGACGCGTGCGCAGCCGCCGCACCCTGACCGTGAACGTGCCCGCGGGAGTGGACACGGGCACGCGCATCAAGCTCACGTCGCAGGGAGAGGTCGGCCCGGCCGGCGGACCCGCGGGCGACCTGTACGTCGAGATCCGCGAGCGCAACCACGAGATCTTCGTGCGCCGCGGCGACGACCTGCACTGCACGCTCCAGGTCCCCATGACCGCCGCCGCGCTCGGCACGGTCCTCGAGCTCGAGACGCTCGACGGCCCGCAGGAGATCGACCTGCGTCCCGGCACCCAGCCCGGCCAGATCGTCACGCTCAAGAACCTGGGCGTCGGCCACCTGCACACGGGCGGCCGCGGCGACCTCAACGTGCACGTCGAGGTCCAGGTCCCCACGGGGCTCGACGACGAGCAGCAGGAGCTGCTCCGCTCGCTCGCCAAGGCCCGCGGCGAGGAGCGCCCTGACCCGCGCCTGTCGGCCGCGCACCCGGGGGTCTTCTCCCGCCTGCGCGACAAGCTCTCGGGGCGCTGAGTCATGAGCGCACCGGTCTTCCTCGCCGAGCCGAGCAGCGCGGAGCCCCAGGGGCTCGCGCAGTACCCGGCGGGGTCGCTCTACGTGCTCGACGGCGCCGAGGGGCGTCATGCGGGCGTCGTCCAGCGGCGGGGTGTCGGTGAGCACGTCGACGTCGTCGACGGCGACGGGCTGCGGCTGCGGTGCGTCATCGAGACCGTCGAGGCCGCCCAGGTCGGCCTGCGCGTCGACGAGGTCGTCGAGGAACCGGCGCCCGACGTCGTCGTGACCCTCGTCCAGGCTCTCGCCAAGGGCGACCGGGACGAGATGGCGATCGAGGCCGCGACCGAGGTCGGGGCCGACGCCGTCGTGCCGTGGCAGGCCGAGCGCTCGATCGTCGTGTGGCGCGGGGACCGTGCCGCCAAGTCGCGCGCCCGCTGGCTCGCGACCGTGCGAGCCGCGACCAAGCAGGCCCGCCGGGCGCGCCTGCCGCGGGTCGACGTCGCGATCGACACGCGCGGGCTCGTCGAGCGCACGCGCGAGGTCGTCGCGGCCTGCGGCGCAGTGATCGTCCTGCACGAGGAGGCCAGCGCCCCGCTCGCCGAGGTGCCGCTGCCCGTCCCCGCGTCCCTGGCCGACGCCGCAGGGGGCCGAGCACCCGAGGTGCTCGTCGTCGTCGGGCCCGAGGGCGGGATCTCCGAGCGAGAGGTCGACGCGCTCACCGAGGCCGGCGCCCTCACGGCGCGCCTGGGGCCGCACGTGCTGCGGACCTCGACCGCCGGACCCGTCGCGATCGCCCTGCTGGTCCAGCGGCTCGGCCGCTGGGACGGCACGCCCGCGTGAGCGCACGCCGCACCGCACCGAGCGGTCACCGGGCTGCGGCCCGGTGACCGGGGGTAGCCTGCCGACATGACGAGCAACGACACCTCCCGGCCCACCGACCCGGACTGCCTGTTCTGCAAGATCGTCGCAGGGGAGATCCCCGCGACGATCGTCGCCTCGACGGACCAGGCCGTCGCGTTCAAGGACATCAACCCGCAGGCCCCGCTGCACGTCCTGGTCGTGCCCAGGGCGCACCACGGCGACATCGCACAGCTCGCGGCCGCCGACCCCGAGCTGCTCTCGGGCGTCGTGGCGCTCGCGGACGCCGTGGCGAGCGAGCAGGCCGACGGCCAGTTCCGGCTCATCTTCAACTCGGGCCCGCGGGCAGGCCAGAGCGTCTTCCACGTCCACGGCCACGTGATCGGCGGCAAGGAGCTGGGCTGGAGCCCCGCCTGACCCGCGTTGCGACCCGCGGAGGTCCCGGGCGCAGGACACACCCGTCAGGGCGTTATTCGCCCTGACCCAGGGCGCTGCGCTCGTTACCATGGATGCACCACGAAATCTCCCCGACCTGCAGAAGGAGTGCCTCGGCGCAAGCCGGCTCATGCCATCCTCGACACCATCCTTGCCGCACGGCTCGTCGACGCCCGGCCCCGGAGGCTCCTCCCGCGACCCGGGGCGCGCGCGCACCGAGCAGAGGACGAACGGCACGGACGACCGGGGAGCCCCGGGCGCCCAGCACCCCAGCACACGGGTCGAGCACCGGATCGTCGTCCCGTCCCACGTCTCCATGGCGGCGCTGCTCGGCAGCGGTGACTCCGTCCTGCGCGCCGTCGAGGCCGGGTTCCCCTCGGTCGACGTCCACGCGCGGGGCAACGAGATCGTCGTCAAGGGGCCGGTCGGCGATGTGGCGCTCGCTTCGCGGCTGCTCGACGAGCTCGTCGAGGTCGTCGAGTCGGGCACGCAGCTCTCGGCCGACGTCGTCACGCGCTCGATCGCGATGCTCACGGCCGCGACGGCGTCGCGCCCCGCCGAGGTCCTGACGTTCAACATCCTCTCGAACCGCGGGCGGACCATCCGGCCCAAGACGGTCGGGCAGAAGCGCTACGTCGACGCGATCGACGCGAGCACCGTGACGTTCGGGATCGGTCCCGCAGGGACCGGCAAGACCTACCTCGCGATGGCCAAGGCCGTCCAGGCGCTGCAGGCCAAGCAGGTCAGCAGGATCGTCCTGACGCGCCCCGCGGTCGAGGCCGGCGAGCGGCTCGGGTTCCTGCCGGGCTCGCTCTCGGAGAAGATCGACCCGTACCTGCGTCCGCTGTACGACGCGCTGCACGACATGATCGACCCCGAGTCGATCCCCAAGCTCATCGAGGCGGGCACCATCGAGGTGGCCCCGTTGGCCTACATGCGTGGCCGCACCCTGAACGACGCGTTCATCATCCTCGACGAGGCCCAGAACACCTCGACCGAGCAGATGAAGATGTTCCTCACGCGCCTCGGGTTCGGCTCCAAGATGGTCATCACGGGCGACGTGACGCAGGTCGACCTGCCCGGGGGCACCACCTCGGGGCTCCGTGTCATCGAGGACGTCCTGACCGGGGTCGACGACGTCGAGTTCTGCCGGCTCACGTCGACCGACGTCGTCCGCCACCGCCTCGTGAGCGAGATCATCGACGCCTACGCCCGCTGGGACGTCAGCAGCGCACCGCCCGCACGCGACGGCGGCAACCACCAGCACGGCTCGGCGCGCGGAGGCACCTCCCGCCAGGGCAGACCGCGAGACCAACGAGAGCAAGGGGCACGCTGATGAGCGTCGAGATCAACAACGAGTCCGGCTACGAGGTCGACGAGGCCGAGTTCGCGGCCCTCGCCCGCTACGTCCTGGACGCCATGCACGTCCACCCGCAGAGCGAGCTCGGCATCCGCTTCGTCGAGACCGACGTCATGACCGAGCTGCACGTGCGCTGGATGGACGAGCCGGGTCCCACCGACGTCCTGTCGTTCCCCATGGACGAGCTGCGCCCCGGTCGCGACGGCGACGTGACCCCCGCGGGCGAGCTGGGCGACATCGTCCTGTGCCCCGAGGTCGCGGCCCAGCAGGCCGTCACGGCCGGGCACTCCACGGCCGAGGAGATGCTCCTGCTCACCACGCACGGGATCCTGCACCTGCTCGGGTACGACCACGCCGAGCCCGAGGAGGAGAAGGAGATGTTCGCGCTCCAGCGCAAGCTCCTGCTGACCTTCCTCGCCAGCCGATGACCGAGGTCCCCGTCGCGCTGCTCCTCGTCCTCGCCGTGCTCGGCGTGGTCCTCGCGGGCGCGCTCGGCGCGGGAGAGAGCGCGGTCATGCGGGTCACGCGTGCCGCGGTCGCCGAGGCGGCTGCGGAGGCCGAGGCCGGCACGGGGACCGCCGGAACGTCCGGCGGCGGGGCAGGCGGACCCGTTCCGCCGCGCGTCGCCCGGGCGCGTCGTGTCAGGTCGCTGACCGAGGACCCGCCGCACACCGCGGCCGCGCTCGCGTTCCTGCGCGTCGTCGCGGAGATGGTCGCCGCCGCGTGCGTCACGCTCCTGGTCTCGGTGTGGCTCGAGGACTGGTGGCAGGCGCTGCTCGCGGCGCTGGTCTTCGCGGTCGTCGTCGCGCTCGTGTTCGCGCGCATCGCGCCGCGCGCGCTGGGGCGTCGGCACCCCGTGCAGGTCCTGCTGCTGCTCTCGGGCGTGCTGGCGCCGGCGGTCGCGCTCACGGGCTGGGTCGCACGCGTCACAGGCCCGAAGGACGACTCCGACGGCCCGCACGAGCGCGAGCTGCGCGACATGGTGGACCGCGTGAACGAGTCCGAGATCATCGAGGAGGAGGAGCGGGAGATGATCCGCTCCGTCTTCGAGCTGGGCGACACCCTGACCCGCGAGGTCATGGTCCCGCGGACCGACATGATCACGACCCCGGCGACGACCCCGCTGTCCAAGGCGTTGTCGCTGTTCCTGCGTTCCGGGTTCTCGCGTCTGCCCGTCACGGGCACGTCGGTCGACGACCTGGTGGGCGTCGTCTACTTCAAGGACGTCGTCAAGGTCGTCACCGCCTCGCCAGAGGCCGGCTCGCGACGGGTGGCGGACGTCGCCCGTCCCGCGATCTTCGTGCCCGAGTCCAAGCCCGTCGACGACCTGCTGCGCGAGATGCAGGCCTCGGCCTCGCACATCGCGATGGTCGTCGACGAGTACGGCGGCGTCGCGGGGCTCGTCACGATCGAGGACGCGCTCGAGGAGATCGTGGGCGAGCTGACCGACGAGCACGACAAGTCCGGGCCCGAGATCGAGGACCTGGGCGACGGAGAGTTCCGCATCCCGGCGCGGCTGCCGCTCGACGAGCTCGGCGAGCTGTTCGACCTCGACATCGAGGACGACGACGTCGACACCGTGGGCGGTCTGCTCGCCAAAGCGCTGGGCAAGGTCCCGCTCCCGGGATCGGTCGCCGAGGCACAGGGCGTGCACATGGTCGGCGAACGGGTCGAGGGACGGCGCAAGCAGCTCGCGACGGTCCTCGTGCGCGCCGTCGCCCCGGAGCACGAGACGGACGGGGCGGACGAGACGCCGTCGGGCCGTACCGATCGCCAGGAGCGCCACGACCACCGTGAGCGCTCCGAGCGCGACCACCAGACACACCCCGAGCGCGCCGAGCGCGCCGGGAGGACGAGCGAGGACCCGCGCCGCGCGGGCCAGACGAACGAGAGAGAAGCACACCGGTGACCCAGAACGACCTTGCAGCACCCGAGCACAAGTCCGGCTTCGCGTGCTTCGTCGGACGGCCCAACGCGGGCAAGTCCACGCTGACGAACGCACTGGTCGGGCAGAAGGTCGCGATCACCTCCGGGCGCCCGCAGACGACCCGGCACACGATCCGCGGCATCGTGCACCGCCCCGACGCCCAGCTCATCCTCGTGGACACGCCAGGGCTGCACCGCCCTCGCACGCTCCTCGGTGAGCGGCTCAACGACCTGGTCCGTGAGACGCTCGCGCAGGTCGACGTGATCGCCTTCTGCCTGCCGGCTGACCAGAAGGTCGGCCCGGGCGACAAGTACATCGCAGCCCAGCTCGCGGACCTGATGAAGGGCCGGCGCCCCACCCCGGTCGTCGCGGTCGTGACCAAGGCGGACCTCGTGGACCGCGAGACGTTGACCAAGCACCTGCTCGCGGTCGACCAGCTGGGCGAGTGGCAGGACATCGTCCCGGTCTCGGCCGTGGACGGCTTCCAGGTCGAGGTCCTCGAGCAGGTCCTCGTCAAGCACCTGCCGAAGGGCCCCGAGCTCTACCCCGGCGGCGAGCTGACCGACGAGCCCGAGGCCGTCATGGTGGCCGAGCTCGTGCGCGAGGCCGCCCTGGAGGGCGTGCGCGACGAGCTGCCGCACAGCCTCGCGGTCGTGGTCGACGAGATCACGCCCCGCGAGGGCTCGGGCAACCCGGCGGCGGGCAGGCCCCCGCTCCTTGACGTGCGCGTCAACCTGTTCGTCGAGCGCGACAGCCAGAAGGCCATCATCATCGGGCGCGGCGGGTCGCGGCTGCGGCACGTCGGGACCGAGGCGCGCAAGGGGATCGAGGCGCTGCTCGGCGCGCGGGTCTACCTCGACCTGCACGTCAAGGTCGCCAAGGACTGGCAGCGCGACCCCAAGCAGCTGCGCAGGCTCGGCTTCTAGGGTGGGCCCCCGGTCTGCCCTCGGGACGCCCCGCCTGTCTGCTCGAACGCAGGCGGCGCTGCTGCACACCTCGATACGATCCTGAGGTGATCTTCCGGACAGCCGCCACGAGCGCCGCCCTCGCGATCGGCCTCGCACTGGTCGGTGCGGTCACGGGTCCCCAGTGGGATCCCGTGCCCGTCACCGACCACCTCGAGCCCTCGACCCCCGACACGACGATCGGCGGGCAGGGCCCCGACGTCCAGCCGGTCGGGACCTATGCCGTGCAGGAGACCCCCGTGGTCGTCCAGCTCGACGGGGTGAGCGTCGACGGGATCGTGCGCGAGCCCGTCGACGCGCCCGAGGGACTGCCGGGGGTGGTCTTCCTCCACGGAGCGGGCACGGGCTCGGCCGACGAGGCGTTCGTCGACGTCGCGACGGACCTGGCGAGCGCGGGCGTGGTCACGCTCGTTCCGTCCAAGCGGCTCGACACCTACACGACGCGACACCGGGACTACGTCGACATGGCCGACGACTACCAGCGGTCGGTCGACCTCCTGCGCGCCAGGCCCTCGGTCGATCCCGAGCGGGTGGGGCTCTACGCCGAGTCGGAGGGCACCTGGGTCGCACCCGTGCTCGCGGACCAGGACCAGGACGTCTCGTTCGTCGTCCTGGTCTCGGCACCGGTCGTGCCGCCGCGCCAGCAGGCGGGGTTCGCGGTCGACTCCTACCTGCGCAACACGGGGGTGCCGCAGGGGGTCTTCCGGGCGATCCCGCGCGCGGTGGGCATGGAGATGCCCGGAGGCGGGTTCGAGTACGCCGACTTCGACGTCACGCCCTACCTCGCGCGGCTCTCGGTGCCGACGCTCGTGGCGTACGGCACGGCCGACCCGTCGATGCCCGTCGAGCAGGGTGCGCTGCGCATCATCGCCGACGCCGGGGCCAACGGGAACCACGACGTCACGGTCCGCTACTACGAGGGCGCCAACCACGGCATCAAGATCGACGACGTCATGGTCCCCGAGTTCCCGCGGGACGTCAGCGCCTGGGTGCAGGGTCTGCCGGGGACCGCGGGCGCCCCGCCGACGGTCGCGGGCGGGCAGCCCAACCAGCTCTACCTGGCCTCGGCCGTGCCGAACCCTCGCTGGTACGGCAACGGCGACATCGTCATCGGGTTCGTGATCGTGGGCGGGGTGCTGCTCGTGGTCGGCCCGCTGGTGTGGCTGGTCGCGGGGGCGGTGCGCCGGGTGCGGCGCACCCCGCGCCCCGCCGGCCGTCTTGCGCCCGGGCTGCGGTGGCCGCTCGCGGGGCTGGCCGTGGGGTCGGTCGCCACGATGGTGGGACTGGTCGTGTACCTGGTCGCGGTCGCTCGGCTCGCGCTCGACTACAAGACGGACTCCTGGGTGGTCCAGGGTGGGTGGATCGCGGTGCGCCTCCTCGGTCTGGCGACGGTCGTCGCGGCCGCGTTCATCATCAACCGGTTGTCGGACCTTCGTCAGGCGCGCAAGGCGGTCATGGCTTCCCCCGAGGGCGGTGGGGTCGTGGTGCGCCCGGCGACGGGCGTGGGTGCGCGGACGACGCTGTGGGCCACGGTCGCCGGTTCCACGATCCTTCTCGTCACGCTTGCGTACTGGGGCGTCTACCAGCTGGGCATCTGACGCCGGACGCGTCGGACACCTAGGGTCGAGGCATGCGACGACGTGCGAAGGACGGCTCCGAGGGGCGGATGCGTTCGTTCGCGCTCGAGGAGGCCGAGGAGGACGTCGACGAGCCTGCGCGGCTGCTGCCCCGGGGGACGCCGACGAGGGGGGCCGGCCAGGGCGGCGTGCCCGACGACGGCGCTCGCCTCCTGTCCGTGTCGCACGGTCCTGCGTCGCCCGACGTGCCCGGTCGAGCGCGGTCCGGTCGTCGTCCGTCACGCAGGACCCGGGCGCTGCTGGGCGCCGCGATCGCCACCGTGGTCGTGCTCGTGGTGGGCGGGCTCGTGGTCGGAGAACGGAACGAGGCCGCACGCATCGAGCGGGTCCTGGCGTCGTCGGGCGGTGTCCGGAGCCTGGGACCGGACGTCGCGGTGGTCTGGCGCATCGCCCCCGTCGCGGGCGGGAACGCGCCGGACCTGGGCCGGTGGAGCCAGCCCACCGTGGTCGACGGGGTGCTCGTGGTCCCAGGGGATCCCGTGGCCGGCTACGACCCGACGACGGGGGAGCGCCTGTGGAGGGCGTCGGAGTCGCCGGAGTCGTCGGCGCCGACGGAGGACGCGCCCCGCAGCGGGGACCAGACGAGGTGCAGCGGCAGCGGGCCCCGCTCGGACAGGGGACCCGTCGTCTGCACGACGTCCAGCTTCCGCCCCGTGACGATCTTCGGCGAGACCTCCGAGCAGGCGCACCTGCGTCGCATCGAGGTCGTCGACCCGGTGACGGGGGACGTGCTGACCTCGCGATCCCTGGACGAGGAGACCACTGGGGCGACCGTCGCGTTCACGGACGGCCTGGCGACGTTCGCGTGGGGTTCCGCTGGTCAGGTCGTGGTGACGCTCGAGGACCTGGCGACGGGGGAGGTGCGCTGGTCACGAGAGCTCGTCCCCGGACCCGAGGAGGGGGTGGAGGGCCCGCGCTACCTGCAGGGGTGGCCCGACGGCGACGCGCTCCGCGTCGAGGCGACCGGCCTCAGCGTCACGCTGGCCGCGGACGGCAGCTCCGTCAGCACGCGGCAGACGATGTCGTGGGACTCGACGCTGCCCGACGGGGGCAGGGTCTCGCTGGGGGGCGACGGGACCTGGACGGTCTTCGACCCGGACGGGCACGGGTCGTTCAGCGTCGCGGGGAACCTCGTCCTCTTCGACGTGACCGACGGGTCGGCGGACGTGCCTCTGCTCGTCTCGGAAGGGGGCGACGTCATGGACGCGGCCGGGACGATCGCTCGGCCGGTGTTCTCGGCCCTGGACCGCCGGACCGGGCGGACGCTCTGGACCGCGGACGGAAACCTCGAGCGTGCGGTCGCCCAGGTGGGGGACGTCGGCGTCCTGTCAGGTGCCGGCCGGTTGTGGGGGGTCGACCTGGCGACCGGCGAGCGGGTCTGGGAGGCCGGGGGAACCCTGGCGTACGGCCAGTCCTTCACGGACGGCACGGACCTCTACCTGGTCGGGCAGAGCGGGATCGGCGCGACACGGGTCACCGCGATCTCGGTCGACTCGGGCCAGGAGCTCTGGGCGACCGAGGTCCCGGAGCTCTCGACCTGGACGTTCAGCGCCCGGGGAAGGCTCGTGCTCGTGACCGACGACGGGGGACTCCTGGGACTGGGCTGAGACGGCCCGACGGCTCCATCTCCTCGGATCAGGTCTACCGTGGAAAGGGTGGTCCCACGCCGTCGTGAGCACTCCGCCCACGCCGTCGAGCTGGTCGAGGTGGACGAGCTCGACGACGACTTCGACGCGGCCTGGGGGCGATCACCTGGCGGGCCGAGCGCGACGGGCGGTGGGCGGGGCGCGCCGTCGCCGCCGGGATCGGGTACCGGCCGTACCGGCGGTCCGGGCAGGGCTCGACGTCGTGGCCGAGAAGGCGACGACGCGCCGGGCACCGTGGTGCTTTCCGGGGCGCCGCCACCGGACGGAGAGGCGCGGCCCTCCCGTGCTCGCCGGGTCCCGGTGCGCGCCCTGGTCGTCGCCGCGGTGGCGGTGGCCGTCGCAGGCACGGGTGCGTCCCTGGTCGTCGGAGGCCTCTCCGACCGACATCAGGCGGTGCTCGTCGCGACCCAGCCGGGCGGCCTGTGGTCGGTCCGCCCTGACCCCGACGTCGTCTGGCGGGCGTCGACCGACGGCGGGTGGCCCGCGGCCGTGGAGGGGCAGGTCGTGCTCGAGGCCGACGGCGACCTGCAGGGCCTCGACGTCGCGACGGGGGAACCGCTGTGGTCGGCCTCGTTGCCCCGGGGGACGAGCGCGTGCGGTCCGGACCTCCTCGACCCGGGGAGCGTCGGTTCGCCGCTCGTGTGCGTGACGGAGGTCGACCCGGCCCTGGGAGGTGAGCCGGTGGGCAGCGTGGACGGCCCGACCGACCCCGCCGAGCCGGCGACCTCGCGCCCCGCGTTCGTCGTGACCGTCCTCGACCCGGCGGGGCAGGTCGTGGGGGCACGAGCGCTCGCGGGCACGACCGCCGCCGCAGCGCCCCTCGCCGGTGGGCTCGTGGCGACCGCGCGGCGTGACGGCGACCGCGCCGTCGTGAGCTGGGAGGAGGCCCTCGACGGGACGCTCGTGCGCACGCGCGTCCTGAAGGCAGCCGGCTATCCGGTCGACGCCGTCGGTTCGACGGGTCAGGACGACGCCGGGACGATCGAGCTCCACGGGCTGCGTGGGCTCCTCCACGTCCGTGCGCCCGACCTGCGGGAGACCTTCGACGCGTCTGGAGAGTACGCGACCGGTTACGCGCGCCCTCGGTCCGTCCCTGGTGGCTGGGCCGCAGGCGGGCCCCTGCCGGGCGACCTGAGGGTCCGGGCCGCGATCGACCCTCGCTCGGGCCGGGTCGAGGAGGTGCACGTGCTCGAGGCCGACGGCGGCGAGCGGTACGTCCTGCCGGGCGAGCCGTTCGTGCCTGCGGTGACCGACGGGACGGTGCCGCACGTCCTGGTCGTCCGGTCACCCGGCTTCACGGGGTACGACACGCTCTCGGGGCGTCGCCTGTGGCACCGGGAGGAGTGGCCCGAGACGATCTGGCTCCAGACCGACGACGTCCTGGTCGTCGAGTCGGGGTCACGGCTGATCGCGATCGAGACCCGCACGGGTCGAGATCTGTGGCGGCGCTGGCTGCCGAGCGAGGTGCACCGGGCGTTCACCGACGGTGACTCCCTGCTCCTGACGAGCACGATCTCGGATCGCGCGGACGACCCGGACGAGGGGGCGTCCGAGCTCGTCTCGCTCAACCTGTTCGACGGCGGTCTCGAGTGGCGAGACGTCCTCGATCCCACGTACCGAGAAGTGGTCTCGGCACAGGGACAGCTCTTCGCGGTCACGGACACGGAAGTGGTCCGGATAGGTTGAGGGGTCGACCGGTCTCCTGGTGGGAGACTTGAGCCATCGGTGATCAACCGGTAGAAACTGACGGGGCCGTCATGGCCTGAATCCGGTGCTCGACCGATCCCGAGGCCGGGGCAACCTGTAGGGAGAGCACGATGACGAACGAGACCGACCCGGGGCCCGGCCCCGATCAGCAGGTATCGAACGGAGGGACTGGTCCGCTCGCCCGGGCCTCGGTCCGGGAGCCCGACGAGTCGTCGCCCGAGGTCGTCACGGCCTCGTCGACGGACGCCGCGGCCACGTCGTCCGAGAAGTCCTCCGAGAAGCCCGAGGGGAAGGCGTCCGAGCCCGCCGCGTCACCGACGGCTCCGGCGAACCCCTTCGCCGGGATCCCGGTGAGCGACTACGTGCGCGACGGCGTCGCGGCGCTCCTGCTGTTCGTCTCGTTGACCATGCCGTGGGACCTCGGGCACCGTGCGTCGGACAAGGTCGAGGTCATCCTCGTCTCGGTCCTCTCCCTGCTCTCGCTCGCCCTGCCCTACCTGGCGCGCACAGGCGTCCTGCCCACGACGTGGACCGTGCACACGACGCGCAGGGCCCGTCTCCTGGCGAACGCGCCCTACGGGCTGCTGGTCGGCGTCTACCTCGTGCTGGACCTGGTGAACGGTACGGCCGGCAACGGGTGGGGCGGTCTCGGTACCGGGCTAGCGCTCGGTCTCGCGGGGGCCGTGCTGGCTGCGCAGCCCCGCCAGGCGGAGCTCGGCCCGGTCGACCAGGACCGCGCGGTGACCCAGACCTGGGTCAAGGTCCTGATCGGTCTCGGTGCGCTCGCGGTCGTGGGTGCGGTCGTCGCGTTCGTCTTCAGCCTCACGCTCGGGCTCGGTGTCGTCGGGATCTTCGCGCGCCTGGTCGTCGCGGTGCTCGCGGTCGGGCTCGTCGGCCTGCCCGTGTGGGGAGTGCTGCGCAAGCAGGAGTCCTGGCGTCTGGTGCTCGTCGGTCTCGGGATCGCGCTCGCGGTGCTCTTCGTCCTCAACACGGGCAGCCTTCTCGTGAGCTACGAGAGCCTGCGCGGTGGACAGTTCGGTCTGCTGCTGGTCCCGGCGGTCGCAGCGGTCGCCGCCTCGCCCGCGGTCGCCCGCAGCACGACGTCGGAGTCTCCTGTCCGGACGTGGGTCGCCGTGGCGGTCAACACCCTGGACCTCGTCCTGCTCGTCGCCGCGGTGCTGACGGTCCGGGCGATCCTGTGGCTCGCGGCCGGGCTGAGCGGGGTCGTCGTGATCCTCGCGCTCGTCCTGGGGCTCCTCATGGTGGGCGTGACCCTCGTCGCGCGTCGTGCGCTCGCCCGGGACGCGGTGTCGGGCAGGACGTTGGCGCTCGGTGGTGCGGGCGTCGTGGCGGTCCTCGCCATCGTGCTCCTGATCGTCGTCGCGAACCAGTCCGGTCTGAGGATCGGGGTCGGGATCGACCTGCTGCTGCTGGCCTTCGGCCTGCCGGCCATCACGGCGTTCGCGCTCACGGTGCCCGCCGAGGTCCGCACGCACTTCGCGGAGAACCGTCCCACGTCCCTCGTCGGGGCCGACGCGGCGCCGAGCGCCTACGTGTGGCAGCCGCCGACGCCTCGTCCGGCGCGTCCCCAGCCCGTCCAGGAGCCGGTCGCCGGACCGCACGGCAGCGGGAGCCACGCGACCGGTCCCGACGGACACGGTCCGGTGGCTGGCGCGCACGAGCAGGACCCGGTCGCCCCCGTCTCGCGACCGACCTCGGCGCAGCCCGTCCAGCAGGCATCGTTCCAGGCGGCCCAGCAGCCCTACAGCCCGGCCCAGCAGCCGACGCAGCCGGTCTCCCAGGAGCCGTACCGTCCGGCACAGCCGGCACAGCCCGTCGCGCAGGAGCCCTACCGTCCTGCGCAGACCCAGCAGCCTGCGCAGCAGCCGACGCAGCCGGTCGTGCAGAACCAGCAGCCCTACAGCCCGGCCCAGCCCCAGCAGCAGCCTGTGCGCCCCGTCGAGCAGTACCAGCCGACGCAGGTGCTGCCTGCGCAGGGGGTCCAGTCCGCACGTCCCGTGCAGCCTGCCGTCCAGGAGCGCTCGGGCTACGCTGCCCGGCCGGGCTACGCGGCCCAGGCCGCTGGGGAGACCGCGGTCCTGCCGGCCTACCAGGACCCGCAGCCGGTCGGCTTCAGCGCGGCCCAGGCGCTCGACCCGTCGACGCCGCTCGAGGTCCTCGCGCAGATCGTCCAGGAGGCTCCTCACCTCAGGCCTCAGGTCGCGGCGAACCCGTCGACGTACCCGGCGCTGCTCGAGTGGCTCGGCAACCTGGGAGACCCTGCGGTCGACGCGGCGCTGCGTTCGCGCGGTCGCTGACCCGGACGGGACACGCTGAGGCGGGCCCGACGACGTCGCTCAGGCGACCCGTCGGGCCCGCCTCTCGCATGTCATCCTGCGGGACGTCCGCGAGCATCGTCCCGGACGGGGGTATGGTGACAACGTGCACCTGACGCAGCTGCTCCTCCTTCGTTGCCGCGACGAGGCCCTCTAGGCCGCAACCTCGTCGCGGTGGTTGGTGTGCCGGCTGAACAGCACCGACGAAGAGATCGCGAAGGACATGATGAGCACCACGGCGCAGACCCCCCAGACCAGCCCCCGCTCCGCACAGCAGCCGTCCGGCATGCCCGTGCACAAGTACGAGCCGTTCCACCAGCAGTTCGACGTGTCGCTGCCGGACCGGACGTGGCCGGACAAGCGCATCGAGAAGGCCCCGCGCTGGTGCGCGGTGGACCTGCGGGACGGCAACCAGGCACTGATCGAGCCCATGAACGCCGAGCGCAAGCTGAAGATGTTCCAGCTGCTCGTCGAGATGGGCTACAAGGAGATCGAGGTCGGTTTCCCGTCGGCCTCCCAGACCGACTTCGACTTCGTGCGCCTGCTCATCGAGGACGGGCACATCCCGGACGACGTCGTGATCCAGGTCCTGACCCAGTCCCGTGAGCACCTGATCGCCCGCACGTACGAGTCGCTGCGCGGTGCCAAGCAGGCGATCGTGCACCTGTACAACTCGACCTCGCGCCTGCAGCGCGACGTCGTGTTCCGCACCGACGAGGACGGCATCGTCGACATCGCGGTGGAGGGCGCCAAGCTCTGCCGCAAGTTCGAGGAGACCATCCCCGAGACGGCCGTCTTCTACGAGTACTCGCCCGAGTCGTACACGGGCACCGAGCTCGAGTTCGCGGTGCGGATCTGCAACGAGGTCATCGAGGTCTTCGAGCCGACGGCGGACCGCAAGGTCATCATCAACCTGCCCGCGACGGTCGAGATGGCCACGCCCAACGTCTACGCCGACTCGATCGAGTGGATGAACCGCCACCTCGCTCACCGCGAGAACGTAGTCCTGTCGCTGCACCCGCACAACGACCGCGGCACGGCGGTCGCGGCGGCCGAGCTGGGCTACCAGGCCGGCGCGGACCGCATCGAGGGCTGCCTGTTCGGCAACGGGGAGCGCACGGGCAACGTCTGCCTGGTGACCCTGGGCATGAACCTGTTCAGCCAGGGGATCGACCCCCAGATCGACTTCACCGACATGGACCGCGTACGCCGCACGGTCGAGTACTGCAACCAGATCGCGGTCCACGAGCGTCACCCGTACGCGGGCGACCTGGTGTTCACGGCGTTCTCGGGCTCGCACCAGGACGCGATCAAGAAGGGCCTGGACGCCATGGCCGCGCAGGCCGAGGCCGCGGGCAAGGGCGTCGACGACCTGGTCTGGGGCGTGCCGTACCTGCCGATCGACCCCAAGGACGTCGGGCGCTCGTACGAGGCCGTCATCCGGGTCAACTCGCAGTCGGGCAAGGGCGGCATCTCCTACCTGCTCAAGTCCGAGCGGCACCTGGACCTGCCGCGTCGGCTGCAGATCGAGTTCTCGCGCGTCGTCCAGGCGTTCACGGACGCGGGCGGCCAGGAGGTCACGGGCGACGACATCTGGCGGATCTTCTCGGACGAGTACCTGCCGGTCGACCCGGACTCGGGTCTCGAGCCCTGGGGCCGCCTGAAGCTGCGCGGCACCCGGGCGTCGTCGACCGAGGACGGGCCGGACACCCTGGCGGTCGACGTCCTCGACCGCGGTGACGAGCTGACGCTCGACGGCTCGGGCAACGGGCCGGTCGCGGCGTTCGTCGACGCGATCGCGCACGTCGGGGTCGAGGTGCGGGTCCTGGACTACGCCGAGCACGCTCTGTCGGAGGGCGGCGACGCCAACGCGGCGGCCTACGTCGAGTGCCAGGTGGGCGACGAGGTCCTGTGGGGCGTCGGTATCGACCCGTCGATCACCACGGCCTCGCTCAAGGCGATCGTCTCGGCCGTCAACCGCGCGGAGCGCGTCGCGGTCTGACCGCGGATCCTGTCGGCCTCCGGTGGGTGCAGAGCTCGTGCGCGACACGCCTCGCGTGTCCCGCGGGAGCTCCGCACCCTCGGGGGACGGGTCCGTGAGGGACCTGTGCACATGGGCCCACGAGCCGGGTGCGTGCACCGGGACGTGGGTGGCATGGCGGACAATAGGGGAGTGGTCCTCTACCGAGACGAAGCGATCGTGCTCCGCACCCAGAAGCTGGGCGAAGCCGACCGCATCGTCACCCTGCTGACGCGGGAGAACGGCAAGGTCCGGGCCGTGGGCAAGGGGGTGCGGCGCACGTCGTCGCGCTTCGGCGCGCGTCTCGAGCCCTTCATGTTCGTCGACGTGCAGCTGCACGTCGGACGCAGCCTCGACGTCGTGACCCAGGCGGAGACCGTGGGGCCCTACGCTCGGGCGATCTGCGAGGACTACGGCCTCTACACCGCGGGGACCGCGATGCTGGAGACCGCCGACCGCCTGGTCGAGGCTGAGAAGGAACCTGCGGTGCAGCAGTTCTGGCTGCTCGCGGGGGCCGTCCGCTCGCTCGCGGTCAATGCCCACGCTCCCGGGCTGGTCCTGGACTCCTACCTGCTGCGCGCCTTCGCGATCGCAGGGTGGGCGCCCAGCTTCACGGACTGCTCGCGCTGCGGTGAGCCCGGTCCGCACCGCTCGTTCGCGGTCGCCATGGGCGGGGCGGTGTGCGGTCGGTGCCGCCCCCCGGGGTCCACGGCCCCCGCCCCCGAGACCTTCACGCTGCTCGCCGCGCTGCTCGCGGGCGAGTGGGACGTGGCGGACGCGTCCGACGCGCGCCACCGCAAGGAAGCCAGCGGCCTCGTGGCCGCCTACAGCCAATATCACCTGGAGAGAACGTTGCGATCACTGCGGATGGTGGAACGAGACGGAGCGGTCACGCCGCGGGCCGGAGGAGAGGCCTGATGGCCCGACCGATCCAGCCGCCCCCGCCGCACCCGTCGGGGGCCGTCGCGCCCAACATCCCCGCCCGGTTCGTGCCCAACCACGTCGCGATCGTCATGGACGGCAACGGCCGCTGGGCCAACGAGCGCGGGCTGCCGCGGACCGAGGGGCACAAGGCCGGTGAGGCCGCGCTGCTGGACGTCGTGGCGGGAGCCATCGAGATCGGCGTCAAGCACGTCTCGGCCTACGCGTTCTCGACCGAGAACTGGAAGCGCTCACCCGAGGAGGTGCGCTTCCTCATGCAGTTCAACCGCGACGTGATCCGTCGTCGACGCGACGAGATGAGCAGCTGGGGCGTGCGGATGCGTTGGGCGGGGCGACGCCCGCGCCTGTGGGGCTCGGTCATCAAGGAGCTCGAGGACGCCGAGCGGATCACCGCGGGCAACGACACCTGCACCCTGACGATGTGCGTGAACTACGGCGGCCGGGCCGAGATCGCGGACGCGGCGCAGGCGATCGCACAGGAGGTCGCGGCCGGTCGTCTGGACCCCAAGAAGGTCACCGAGAAGACCGTCGCCAAGTACCTCGACGAGCCGGACCTGCCGGACGTGGACCTGTTCCTGAGGTCCTCGGGCGAGCAGCGCACGTCCAACTTCATGATCTGGCAGGCCGCGTACGCGGAGATGGTCTTCCTGCCCGAGCACTGGCCGGACGTGGACCGCCGCAGCCTGTGGCGCGCGGTCGAGGAGTACGCGAGCCGTGACCGGCGCTACGGCGGCGCGATCGACAAGTCGGCGGACCTCCCCTGACATCCTGACGTGCGGAGGAGCGCTGTCGCCGCGGGAGACGCAGGGGCTCCTCTCCCGAGGTGGCAGCCCTTCACCGAGGAACGTGTGCCCGGTGGTCGCGGCCGGCGCCCTGGTGGGGCACGTGCTGCGCGTGTCGGTACCTCTCGCTAGCCTGCCGGGTATGACACTCTCGATCGGCATGGTCACGGTGGACTCGACCGACCCGCGCCCGTTGGCGCAGTGGTGGGCGCGGCAGACAGGCGGGCGTCTCGTCGACGAGGCCGACGGCTGGTTCCTCGAGGTCGCGCCTGCGGGCGACGGCCGGGGCCCCGTGCTCGGCTTCCAGAAGGTCGAGGACCCGACGCCGGGCAAGAACAAGATCCACCTGGACCTGTCCGCGCCGGACCGCGCGGCCGAGGTCGAGCGCCTGGTCGCCGACGGCGCGGGCCTCGTGGCCGAGCACACCATCCCGGGCTACAGGTGGTCGGTGCTCACCGACCCGCAGGGCAACCAGTTCTGCCTGGGCGAGCCCGACGAGACGGCTACCGAGATCTCCTGAACCGGCCGGTTCTCCCGAGCCGACCACAGCGGGCCCCGGCCTGATCGACCGTGACGGTCGGCTTCTGTCAGTCGCGCGAGCGGTCGGCCTACGAGGGCTTCGGGTCCTGCCCGCCCGCGCCGCGGGCGGGGTCGTGCGCATCGTCCGGAGAGTCGAGCAGCAGGTCGGCCACGTCGCCGAACGGGTTGGCTCCGTGCGGGTGCGTCCCCGACGACCCCTGCACTGCAGGCTGGTCGCCCGCCGCGCCGCCGTCGACCTCGGGCGAGTCTTTCTCCCCGCCGGAGGCGTCGGCCGCCCGGGCGCGGCGTCGACGCCGCGAGGCGACGACGATCCATGCCACGAGCCCGACGACGAGCAGCACGATCACCGCCAGCCCGACCGGGCTGCGGGCCGCGAGCAGCACGGCCGTGTTGAACGTGGCGATGCCGATCGTGGTCCAGATCGCCGCCCAGATGGCGCAGCCCGGCAGCAGGGCCGCGAGGTAGCGCGAGAACCTCATGCGGGTGTAGCCCGCCGTCAGGTTGATGACGGTCTGCACGCCCACGGTGAAGAAGGACAGCGTGACGGCGATGGGGCCCCACGTGTTGATCGTGGAGATCGCGCGCTGGGCGCGCTCGCTCTCGAGGCGCCGCGACCACGACGTGTTGACGGTCCCACGGGCGACTCCGCGACCGGCCCAGTAGGTGGCCTGGGCGCGGACGAACACGATCGCGAACGCCGCGGCGTAGATGATCCAGTACGGCACGCCGTCGATCGAGAAGATCCCGGACGACTCGTCACCTGCCGCCGAGACGACCGAGGTGACAGGTCCCGTGGAGGTGAGCGACACCGTCGGGCCGGCGAGCACGTCCGCGAGCGCCCCGACGAGTGCGGGCACCGCGCTCACGCGTCCTGCTTCGCCCGGCACGCCGCGCACGTGCCGAAGAGCTCGATGGTGTGCTGGATGTCGGTGAAGCCGTGGGCTGCCCCGACCTGCGAGGCCCAGGTCTCGACGGTCGGGCCGTCGATCTCGACCGCGGTGCCGCACTCACGGCACACCAGGTGGTGGTGGTGCTCGCTGCGCTCGCACTTGCGGTACAGGCTCTCGCCGTCCTCGGTGCGCAGGACGTCGACGTACCCGCCGTCGGCCAGGGTCTGCAGCGTGCGATAGACCGTGGCCAGACCCACCGCATCGCCGCGAGCGCGCAGCAGCTCGTGGAGCTGTTGTGCGCTGCGGAAGTCGGGCAGGTCCTCGAGTGCGTCGGAGACTGCTGCCCGCTGACGGGTCATGCGCTGCATCGCTCGCCACCTTCCACGTGGACGTCGTCGGGGATGTCGGGGTGCGGGTCGTGGGACACGCGCGGCTTGCGCCGCAGGAGCACCGGCCGCAGGATCGCCACGACCGCGTACAGGGCGATCGCCAGGACGACGATCGTGGCCCCCGGGGACAGAGTCTGCCAGTACGTGACGGAGAGTCCGACCACGCAGACCACGACCCCGATGGCCATGGCCAGCGCCATGGTCCGCCGGAACGAGACCGTCACGAGCTGAGCGATCGCGACGGGCACGATCATGAGCGCGCTCACGAGCAGCAGACCCACGACCCGCATGGCCACGGTCACGGTCAGCGCCGCGATGACCGCGATCGCGATGTTGAGCGCGCGCACGGGCAGGCCCGACGCACGGGAGAACTCCTCGTCGTAGCTCACCGCGAACAGCGCGGCACGCAACCCCATCCCGACCGCGAGGATCAGTGCTCCGAGGAAGAGCGTGAGCCACAGGTCGGTGGGCGAGACGCTCGAGATCGAGCCGAACAGGTACTGCATCAGGTTGCCCGAGCTGCCGCCGGCGACCCCGATGAGCAGCACGCCACCCGCGATCCCGCCGTAGAACATCAGGGCCAGCGCGACGTCGCCGCTGGTGCGGCCGCGCTCGCGCACGAGCTCGATGACCACGGAGCCGATCACGGCCGCGACCACGGCACCGGGGATGGCCAGGGCGTCGTTGGGGACCACGCCCATGGCTCCGCCCACGAGCCAGCCGAGTGCGACACCGGTCAGGGCCACGTGCCCGATCCCGTCGCCGAGCAGGGACAGCTTGCGCTGCACGAGGTACGTCCCCATGACGGGCGCGGTCACCCCGACGAGCACGGCCGCGATCAGGGCGCGCTGCATGAAGGGGTCGGAGAGCATCCCGACGAGCTCGTCCAGGGCGTTCACGAGGCGGCTCCACGGTCGATACGGGCGGGGGTGGGGGAGTGGCGGCTGAGCGGGGCGTCGGTCAGGCCCATGTCGGTCCCGGGGGACGCACTGCGCTCGGGGTCGTCGCCGTGCGGGTGGAGGTGCTCGTGGTCGGGTCCGGCGTGCGCCGAGGTGACCCGAGGCGGGGCGCCGTCGTGGACGACCAGGCCGTGGCGCAGGACCACGCAGCGCTGGATGAGCGGCGCGAGCGCGCCCAGCTCGTGCAGGACGACGAGCACCGTCATGCCGCCGCGCGTGAGCTCGGTCAGCGTCGCGGCGAACGCTTCCTGGCTGGGCTGGTCGACGCCCGCGACGGGCTCGTCGAGGATGAGGAGCCGGGGGTCGCGGGCGAGCGCCCGGGCGATGAGGACGCGCTGCTGCTGGCCGCCCGAGAGCTCGTGCACGGCGCTCTGCGCGCGGTCGGCGAGGCCGACGCGGTCCAGGGCCTCGCGGGCCGTCGCGCGCCAGCCGCGGGGCAGCCGGACGCGTCGGCCGTGAAGGAGGCCCGACGCGACGACCTCCTCGGCCGTCGAGGGCACGCCGGCCTGCGCCGAGACGCGCTGGGGGACGTAGCCGAGCTCGGCCCACGGGACCTGGGGGCCCAGGTCGGCGCCCAGGAGGCGTACGTGGCCCGCCGCGAGCGGCACGATGCCCACGAGGGACTTCACGAGCGTCGACTTGCCCGAGCCGTTCGCGCCCAGCAGGGCGACGACCTCGCCGCGCTCGACCGTGAGGTCGACGCCGCGCAGGATGTCGCTGTTGCCGAGGGTCACGTGGATCCCACGGCCCTCGATCGCCGGTGGGGTCAGGGGTGAGGCGCTCATGCGCAGGTCAGGCCGGTGCGCAGCGCCTCCAGGTTGTTCCGCATGACGTCAAGGTAGTCGCTGCCGGTGTCGCTCAGGCCCTCGAGCGGGTCGAGGACCGCGGCCTGCACCCCGACGTCCTGGGCCAGGGTCTGGGTCACCTTGGGGCTCGTGAGGGTCTCGAAGAAGATCGTCGTGATGCCGTGGTCGCGGATGATGTCGGCGACCTCGCGCAGGCGGGCGGGCGACGGCTCGGCCTCGGGGTCGATCCCGGTGATGCCGATCTGCTCCAGGCCGTAGCGCTCCGCGAGGTACCCGAACGCCTCGTGCGAGGTCACGAGGTAGGGGCTCGCGCAGCTCGCGAGGCCCTCGGAGTACTCGGCGTCGAGTGCGTTCAGGTCGTCCGTGAGGTCGGCCAGGTTGGCCGCGTACTCGTCCGCGCCGTCGGGGTCGATCGCGGTGAGCTCGGCCGCGACCTGCTCGGCGACCGGGACCAGTCGTGTCGGGTCGAGCCAGAAGTGGGGGTCGAGGCCGCCCTCCGACGAGTGGTCGTGCCCGTCGTCGGCCCCCTCCTCGTCGGCGTGCTCGTCGGCCGTGCCCTCGCTGCCCTCGCTGCTCTCGCTCGCGTCGGCGGACGCCTCGCCCGGGTGCGCCTCGAGGCCTGCGGCCTCGGACGCGTCGACCACGTGAGCCGGCTGACGGCCCTCGACGGCCTCGTCGACGGCCGCCTGGAAGCCGGACTGGTAGACGACGAGGTCGGCCGTGCCGACCGTGCGTGCCTGGGCGGGCGAGAGCTCCAGGTCGTGGGGCTCGGCCGCGGGCGGGGTGAGGTTGGAGACCTCGACGCGGTCACCGCCCACGCGCTCGGCGACGAACTGCAGGGGATAGAACGACGCGAGCACCTCGACGGAGCCGTCGCCCCCGGACCCGCCGCCGCCCGACGTCCCTCCGGAGCCGCAGGCCGCCAGGGTGAGCGTGGTCGCGAGGGCGACGGAGCTGACGAGGGCGGCACGGTGCGATCGGGAGAGGAGTGGCATGGCTCCATGTTCGTTGATATTGATAACGGATGTCAACAAGAGGTGGTGTGGCCTGGGTGACACCGCACCCAGCGTGATGCGACCGTCCGACGGCGCCTGCGCCGTCGGGCCTGCGGGTCACCCCGGACTCACCTCGCCAGGAAAGACCGAGTAGCCTGGGACGTTGGCGCCCACGGACCCTCGCCCGCCTCGTCGCGGCGACCGGGGCGCCTGTCCTGCACCGTCCCGCACGAAGCCACGTGCGGGGTACACACGATTTCCTGGAGTGATCGCCCGTGGCCACTGCGCCCTCTCGACTCGATGCCGTCGTCTCCCTCGCCAAGCGGCGCGGGTTCGTCTTCCCCTCGGGCGAGATCTACGGCGGTACCCGGTCCGCCTGGGACTACGGGCCGCTCGGCACGGAGCTCAAGGAGAACATCAAGAAGCAGTGGTGGCGCACCATGGTCACGAGCCGTGACGACGTGGTGGGCCTCGACTCCTCGGTGATCCTCCCGCGCGAGGTCTGGGTCGCCTCGGGCCACGTCGGCGTCTTCACCGACCCGCTGACCGAGTGTCTCTCGTGCCACAAGCGGTTCCGCGAGGACCAGATGATCGAGGAGTTCGAGGAGAAGAAGGGCCGCGCCCCCGAGGGCGGCCTCGCCGAGATCGCCTGCCCCAACTGCGGCACGCGCGGCCAGTGGACCGAGCCCCGCGACTTCAACATGATGCTCAAGACGTACCTCGGCCCGGTCGAGGACGAGTCCGGGATGCACTACCTGCGCCCCGAGACCGCGCAGGGCATCTTCGTGAACTTCCAGAACGTCGTGGGCGCGGCACGCAAGAAGCCGCCGTTCGGCATCGGCCAGATCGGCAAGTCGTTCCGCAACGAGATCACGCCCGGGAACTTCATCTTCCGCACGCGCGAGTTCGAGCAGATGGAGATGGAGTTCTTCGTCGAGCCCGGGACGGACGAGGAGTGGCACCAGTACTGGATCGACCTGCGCACCAACTGGTACGTCGACCTCGGCATCTCGCGCGACAACCTGCGTCTCTACGAGCACCCCAAGGAGAAGCTGTCGCACTACTCGACCCGCACGGTCGACATCGAGTACCGCTTCGGCTTCAAGGGGTCCGAGTGGGGCGAGCTCGAGGGCGTCGCGAACCGCACCGACTTCGACCTCAAGACCCACTCGGAGCACTCCGGCAAGGACCTCACGTACCGTGACCCGGTCACGAACGAGAAGTACGTCCCGTACGTGATCGAGCCCGCCGCGGGCCTGACGCGCTCGCTCATGGCGTTCCTCGTCGAGTCGTACCACGAGGAGGAGGCACCCAACGCGAAGGGCGGCACCGACGTCCGCACGGTGCTCCGCCTCGACCCGCGCCTCGCGCCCGTCAAGGCCGCCGTGCTGCCGCTGAGCCGCAACGAGCAGCTCTCGCCCAAGGCGCGCGACCTGGCCGCCGAGCTCCGCAAGTACTGGAACGTCGACTTCGACGACGCGGGCGCGATCGGTCGTCGCTACCGCCGCCAGGACGAGATCGGCACGCCGTTCTGCATCACGGTCGACTTCGACACGCTCGAGGACCAGGCCGTGACGATCCGTCACCGCGACTCCATGGAGCAGGAGCGCGTCGCGCTCGACCAGGTGACCGCCTACCTGGCGGCCCGCCTGCTCGGCGCCTAGCACGCCCGCCCTCCGGGGCGTGAGGGCCGCCGTCCACCCGTGGACGGCGGCCCTTTTCGTCTGCCGGGGGGATGGTGGGAGAATGGCCCGGTGACCCTCCCCACCCTTTCCGACGCCTCGCGCGCGCCCGAGACCCCGGCACCCGCAACCGGACACGTGCTGCCGCCCCTGCGGATCGGGCCCCACGTCGTCGAGACCCCCGTGGTCCTGGCCCCCATGGCGGGCGTGACCAACGCGGCCTTCCGCCGGCTGTGCCGCGAGCACGGTGCCGGGCTGTACGTCGCCGAGATGGTGACCAGCCGGGCGCTCGTCGAGCGCAACGAGGAGTCGCTGCGGATCGTCACGTTCGAGGACGACGAGACGACGCGCTCGGCCCAGGTCTACGGCGTCGACCCGGCCACGGTCGGGGCCGCGGTCAGGATCATCGCGGGCGAGGACCGGGCGGACCACGTCGACCTCAACTTCGGGTGCCCGGTGCCCAAGGTGACGCGCAAGGGCGGCGGCTCGGCGCTGCCGTGGAAGCGGGACCTGTTCACGTCGATCGTCCGAGCAGCGGTCAAGGCTGCCGAGCCGTACGGCGTGCCCGTGACGATCAAGATGCGCAAGGGCATCGACGCGGACCACCTGACGTACCTCGAGGCCGGGCTCATCGCCCAGGCCGAGGGCGTCGCGGCCGTCGCGCTGCACGCCCGGACCGCGGCCGACTACTACAGCGGCACCGCGGACTGGTCGGCCATCGCGCGCCTCAAGGAGACCGTGACCGACATCCCGGTGCTCGGCAACGGTGACATCTGGTCGGCCGAGGACGCCGTGCGCATGGTGCGTGAGACGGGCTGCGACGGCGTCGTCGTCGGGCGCGGGTGCCAGGGGCGCCCGTGGCTCTTCGCCGACCTGGCGGCGGCCTTCGCGGGCTCGGACGCACGCGTGACGCCAGGGCTGCGCGAGGTCGCGGAGACCATCTACCGCCACGGCGAGCTCATGATCGAGTACTTCGGGGGCGACGAGGGCAAGGGCATGCGTGACCTGCGCAAGCACATGGCCTGGTACCTCAAGGGGTACGCCGTGGGCGGTGAGGCCCGGCAAGGGCTCGCGATGGTCTCCACGCTCGAGGAGCTGCGCGGCAAGCTCGACGCGCTCGACCTCGACCAGCCGTACCCGGGCGAGGCCGCAGAAGGCCAGCGCGGTCGTGCGGGCTCGCCCAAGAAGCCGCACCTGCCCTACGGGTGGCTGGACTCGCGCGAGCTCTCCGAGGAGTTCGAGGAGAAGCTGCGCGAGGCCGAGCTGAGCGTCTCCGGGGGCTGAGGCCTGCCCGCCCGACGACGACGGCCCGGTGCCGGAGGATCTCCTCCGGCACCGGGCCGTCGTCGTACGCGTGGGCTCGTCGAGCGCCCTGGGCTGTCGGGCCGCTCGCGCGGCCCGACAGCCCACCCAGGGGCTAGCAGGAGCCGCAGGTCACGCGCGGAACCACACCGTGGTGTCCGAGGGCACGCGCACCTGGGGGTCGACGCTGCGGTCGGAGAACGTGGGGCCGCTCTCGACCAGCACCTGTGCACCGCGCGGCAGGACGACGGGCTCGGAACCCAGGTTCGCCAGGACGACCACGTCGCCGTTGCGGAACGCGATGACGTCCGAGGAGTCCGCGTAGGCGTCGAGCCAGGCGAGCGAGCCCGCCCCGAGGCGCTCGGCCTTGCGGATCTCGAGCGCAGCCTTGTACATCTCGAACGTCGAGCCCGCCACGCCGTACTGGGCGTCGGCCGCGAGGGCCTTGTACGACTCGGGCTGGGGGAGCCAGGTCTTGTCCGTCGCGCCGAAACCGAGGCCAGGTGCCTCCGCGGACCAGGGGAGCGGCACGCGGCAGCCGTCACGGCCGGCCTCGGCGCCCTCGGTGCGGAAGAACGCGGGGTCCTCGCGGACGTCGTTCGGCAGCGACGTGTGCTCGGGCAGCCCGAGCTCCTCGCCCTGGTACAGGTACGAGCTGCCCGGCAGGCCGAGCATGAGCAGGCTCGCGGCGCGGGCGCGGCGCAGGCCGAGCTCCTCGTCGGGCTGGGGCTCGTGCGCGAAGATCCCGTTCGGACGCAGACCGGGCTCGGCCAGGCCGAGGCGCGAGGGGTGACGCACCACGTCGTGGTTGGACAGCACCCAGGTGGTGGGCGCGCCGACCTCGTCGGAGGCGTGCAGCGACGCGGCGACGACGGCGCGCAGGGGCGCGGCTTCCCAGGCCGTGGTCAGGAACGAGAAGTTGAAGGCCTGGTGCATCTCGTCCGGGCGCACGTAGCGGGCCAGGCGCGAGAGCGGCTCGACCCAGGCCTCGGCCACGAGGGCACGGTCGCCGTCGTACTCGGCCAGGACCTTGTGCCAGGCGCGGTAGATGTCGTGCACGCCCTCCTGGTCGAACATGGGGCCAGAGTTGCCGGCACCCGTGGAGCCGTCCTCGGGCGCGCCCGCGTCGGTGCCGTCGACCATCGAGACCGAGCCGTCCCAGTCGGGCAGCCCGTCCTGCTTGACCATGCCGTGCGCGACGTCGATGCGGAAGCCGTCGACGCCCTTGTCGAGCCAGAAGCGCAGGACGTCCTCGAACTCGGCGCGGACCTCGGGGTTGTTCCAGTCGAGGTCGGGCTGGGTCGAGTCGAACATGTGCAGGTACCACTGACCCGGGACCTCGCCCTCGGCACCGGTCACGACGTGCGCGCCGGCGCCTGCGGTCACGCGGGTCCATGCCGGTCCGCCGAAGATCGACTGCCAGTTGTTGGGGGGCAGCTCGCCGTTCTCGCCCTTGCCCTCGCGGAACAGGTAGCGGGCGCGCTCGGGCGAGCCCTCGGGCGCGGCGAGCGCCTCCTGGAACCAGGCGTGCTGGTCCGAGGTGTGGTTCGGGACGACGTCGACGATGACGCGGATGCCCATCTCGTGGGCGGCGGCGAGCATCTCGTCGAAGTCGGCGAGCGTGCCGAACAGCGGGTCCACGTCGCGGTAGTCGGAGACGTCGTAGCCGGCGTCCTTCTGGGGCGAGCGGTAGAACGGCGAGAGCCAGACCGCGTCGATCCCCAGCGCCTTGAGGTGCGGCAGGCGGGCGGTCACGCCGGGCAGGTCGCCGATCCCGTCGCCGTTCCCGTCGGCGAAGGAGCGCGGGTACACCTGGTAGATGACCGCGTCGCGCCACCACTCGCCCGGGCCCTCGTGGGCCGCTTGGACGAGCCGGGTGGCGGTCGGTGCAGGTGCGGAGTCGACCTCGGCAGCCGGGATCGAATCGATACGAGACATGGAGTACAGGTCCTCACTGTGTGCGGGGTGTGGCGTGGTGGAGCTCGTTCTGGGGATGGCGATCGACGGACCGGGGCGCCAGGTGCTGCGAGGCGGTCCGTGCGGAGAACCGGGCGTGTCGTTGCCCGGAGGATCACCGGTACGGGGATCGTGGGCGCGACCGCTGAAGGAGGCTGGCCCGACGAGCCGTCGTCCGAGTGTAAGCGCTTACGGCTGGGGGTTGTCGAGTCGGTGGCTCGGTGCCGCGCCGGTCGAGCCGCGCACGATGAGCTCGGGCTGGAACAGCAGCTCGGAACGCGGAGCGCGGTCGCCCGAGATCTCGGTGAGCAGGGCGCTGATCGCCGCCTGTCCCATCGCGGCCACAGGCTGGCGCACCGTGGTCAGGGGTGGGTCGGTGAAGGCGATGAGCGGCGAGTCGTCGTAGCCGACGACCGACACGTCCTCCGGGACGCGCAGGCCCCGTGCGCGTGCTGCCCGGATGGCGCCGAGCGCCATGAGGTCCGAGCCGCAGACGATCGCGGTGTGCCCCGAGTCGATGAGCTCGCCGGCCGCGGCCTGCCCGCCCTCGACCGTGAAGAGGGTCACGACGATGTGCTCGTCCGCCTCAGCGACGTCCGAGACCAGCCCGTGGCGCACGAGCGCGTCGGCGAAGCCGGCGAGCTTGCGCTGCGCGGGGACGAACCGGCCGGGCCCGATCGCGAGGCCGATCCTGCGGTGGCCGAGCGACTCGAGGTGACGCACCGAGAGCTCGACGCTCGCGACGTCGTCGGGAGAGACGAACGGGGCGTCCACGCCCGGCGCGTAGCCGTTGACCAGGACGATCGGCATGCCGCGGCTGCGCAGGCGCTCGTAGCGGTCGTGGCTCGCCTGCGTGTCGGCGTGCAGGCCGGAGATGAAGACGATGCCGTCGACCGCGTGGTCGAGGAGCATCTCCACGTACTCGTCCTCGGTGGTGCCCCCCGGCGACTGCGTGCACAGTAGGGGGGTGTACCCGTGCTCGGAGAGCAACGACTCGATGATCTGCGCGAAGGCGGGGAAGACCGGGTTCGTCAGCTCCGGGACGATCAGACCGACGAGGCCGGCCGACCGGTTGCGGAGCTTCTCGGGGCGTTCGTAGCCGAGAAGGTCCAGCGCGGCGAGCACCGCTTGGCGCGTCTCGCTGGCGACACCGGCCTTCCCGTTCAGGACGCGCGAGACCGTCGCAGTACTGACGCCGGCTTGTTCGGCGAGATCTGTGAGACGGGTACGCACGTGGGGCAGTGTAGGTGACACCGGACCTCCTCGTCCTGGTTGCTCGCCGGTCGGATGGTTCTCGACGGGCGACTGTGTGCGACGAGACTGTTTCGCCGTTGTGTGTAAAGCGTTGCATGAAAGTTACCGCAAGCGCTTGCACGATGGCTACCCGACGTCGTACGGTCGTCCACATCAGGGCCAAGGGAGGCAGGTTCGCCACCCTCGGCTGACATCTCGATTGCTTGGAGTGACTCAGATGCGACGGAGCATCCTTCTAGCCGCAGCGCTCGGCACCACGCTGGCGCTCACTGCCTGCTCCGGCGGCGGCAGCGGAGACGACGAGACCACCGCGGGGTCCGGCGAGTCGACCGGCTCGACCGGTGCGCTGACGGTCTGGGTCGACGAGACCCGCCAGGCTGCGGTCACCGACGCCGCGAAGGCCTTCGAGGCCGAGAACGGCACCAAGGTGGACGTCGTCCTCAAGAACTTCGACGACATCCGCGCGGACTTCCTCGCGCAGGTCCCGACCGGCAAGGGCCCCGACATCACCGTCGGCGCGCACGACTGGCTCGGCGAGTTCACGACCAACGGTGTCGTCGCGCCCCTCGAGCTGGGTGACAAGGCGTCGGAGTTCGAGAAGGTCTCTATCGAGGCCTTCACGCAGGACGGCCAGGTCTACGGCCTGCCCTACGCGATCGAGAACATCGCGCTCATCCGCAACACCGCGCTCGCCCCCGCGGCCCCCGCCACGTGGGACGAGGCCATCGCCGCAGGGCAGGCCGCCGGGACCAAGTTCCCGATCCTCGTGCAGTCGGACGGCGCCAAGGGCGACCCGTACACGCACTATCCCTTCCAGACGTCGTTCGGTGCCCCGGTGTTCTCGCAGAACGCTGACGGCTCCTACACCTCCGAGCTCGCCATGGGCGGCCCCGAGGGCCAGGCGTTCGCGACGTGGCTCGGTGCGCAGGGTGCCGCAGGCAACCTCAGCCAGGACACGACGTACGACATCGCGGTCGAGGCCTTCAAGAACGGCGAGTCGCCCTTCATCGTGGGTGGCCCGTGGATGATCGAGTCCTTCGAGGGCCTGGACCTCTCGATCGACCCGGTCCCCAGCGCAGGTGGCCAGCCCGCTCAGCCGTTCGTGGGTGTGCAGGGCTTCTACCTGAGCAACCAGAGCAAGAACGCTCTCGTCGCCAACGACTTCCTCGTCAACTTCCTCTCGACCGAGGAGGCCCAGACGGCCCTCTACAAGGCGGGCAACCGTTCGCCGGCGCTCACCGTCTCGGCTGACAAGGCCGCTGCCGAGGACCCGATCATCGCCGGCTTCCGCGCCGTCGGTGCCGACGCCGTCCCGATGCCCTCGATCCCCGAGATGGCTTCCGTGTGGAGCTTCTGGGGCGTGACCGAGGCCGCCATCGTCGGTGGCGCAGACCCGATCCCCACCTGGGACAAGATGATCGCCGACATCCAGGCAGCGATCGGTTCCTGATCACCTGACCTCGTGGCCGTGGCGCCTGGCGCCACGGCCACGAGCCGTCGGCGCGGACCGCACCAGCGGTGCTGCGCCAGCCCCATGACGCGGGCCGTACCCCCGTGTCGCACGACTACGGAGGCTCGATGTCCGCCCCACAGATCACGCCCACCGACAGCGAAGTCGGCGCTCCGGAGGACTCCGGGCCGCCCCTGGGACCCCGCGCACAGCGCCCCCGTCGGGACCGTGACGGTTCGCACGCCCGGAACTACAGCCCCGGGTTCTTCGTCAAGCTCGCACTCATGGCCGTCATCGACGCGCTCGGTGTGTACGTGGTCTGGTCCGCGTGGAGCGCAGAGTCGTACGGGATCCTCGCGGCGATGCTGGCCATGCTCGTCGCCGCCAACTGGGTCTACTTCTCCAAGCGGGCGCTGCCGCTCAAGTACATCCTCCCTGGCCTGCTGTTCCTGCTGGCCTACCAGATCTTCGTCGTGGCCTACACGGGCTACATCGCCTTCACGAACTACGGCACGGGCCACAACACGACCAAGGAGCAGGCGGTCGAGGCGCTGCTCGTGCAGAACGAGCGCCGCGTCGAGGGCTCCGAGTCCGCGCCGCTCACGGTGCTCGTGGACGGCGACGAGCTCGCCTTCGCGATCGTCACCCCGGACGGGGACGTCGAGGTCGGCACGGCCGAGCAGCCCCTCACGGTGGTCGACGGCGCCGAGGTCGTGGGCGGCCGTGCGGCCGACGTCCCGGGCTACGAGGTCCTCGAGCGCGGTCAGGTGCTCCAGCGCCAGGAGGAGGTCACGAACCTCCGCGTTCCGGTGTCCGACGACCCCGAGGACGGGTCGATCCGCACACCCGACGCCATGACCGGCTACGTCTACACCTCGACGCTCGAGTGGGACGCCGCGAGCGACACCATGACGGACACGACCACCGGGACCGTGTACACGCCCAACGACGACGGGCAGTTCGAGGCCGAGGACGGCACGACCCTGGCCGTGGGCTGGCGCGTCGCGGTCGGGTTCGACAACTTCGTCACCGCGTTCTCGGACGGGCGCTATGCGCAGCCGTTCGTCAAGATCCTCGCCTGGACGTTCGTCTTCGCGATCGGGTCCGTGGCGACCACGTTCCTGCTCGGTCTCTTCCTGGCGATCACGTTCAACGACGTGCGCATGCGAGGTCGCAAGATCTACCGCGTGCTCATGATCCTGCCGTACGCGATCCCGGGATTCCTCGCGGCCCTGCTGTGGTCCGGCCTGCTCAACACACGGTTCGGCTTCATCAACGAGGTCATCTTCGGGGGAGCGGAGATCCCGTGGCTCACGGACCCGGTCCTCGCGAAGTTCTCGGTCCTGTTCGTGAACCTGTGGCTCGGTTTCCCGTACATGTTCCTCATCTGCACGGGCGCGCTGCAGTCGCTGCCGTCGGACGTGATGGAGGCCGCGAAGATCGACGGGGCCGGGCGCTGGCGCACGTGGCGCTCGGTCACGCTGCCGCTGCTCCTCATCTCGACGGCCCCGCTGCTGATCTCGTCGTTCGCGTTCAACTTCAACAACTTCACGCTCATCTACATGCTCACCGGGGGTGGTCCACGGTTCGCGGACGCCTCGGTGCCGCTCGGCCACACGGACATCCTGATCTCGATGGTCTACCAGATCTCCGGCGTCGACGGCTCGGCCCCCAAGAACTTCGGGCTCGCGAGCGCGTTGTCGATCGTCATCTTCGTGATCGTCGGCACCATCTCGGCCCTGGCGTTCCGGAGCACCCGCAAGTTCGAGGAGATCAACTGACATGGCGACCACCTCTGTCTCCCCTTCCGTCGGCTCGTCCTCGGGCACCCCGTCCGGTTCGGGCGTAGGCCGTCAGCGCATGAAGCCCGGCCGCTGGTTCAGCGAGCTCGGCTGGCGCCACCTCGTGGGCGTCGTCGCGGTCGTGTTCGCGGCGTTCCCGCTGGTCTACGTCCTGTCGGCCTCGCTCTCGGAGAACGGCACGCTGACCGGCTCGAACACCCTCTTCAGCGACGTGAGCACCGCGAACTACGCGCAGCTGAGCGAGTCGCTGTTCTGGACGTGGATGCTCAACACGCTCGTGATCGCCGTGGTGACCTCGATCGGCACGGTCCTCATGGGGGCCGCGGCAGCCTACGCGTTCTCGCGCTTCCGCTTCGCGGGGCGTCGCGCCGGCCTGACCTCGCTGCTCATCATCCAGATGTTCCCGCAGATGCTCGCGTTCATCGCGATCTTCCTGCTGCTGCTGAGCCTCGGCGACGTGGTCCCGGCCCTGGGCCTGGACAGCAAGCTGTCGCTGATCTGCGTCTACCTCGGTGGCGCGCTGGGCGTGAACACGTTCCTGATGTACGGGTTCTTCAACACGGTCCCGCGCGAGCTCGACGAGGCGGCCAAGCTCGACGGCGCCACACACGCGCAGATCTACTGGACGATCATCCTGCGCCTGGTCGCCCCGATCCTCGCGGTGGTCGCGCTGCTGTCCTTCATCAGCACGTACGGCGAGTTCATCATCGCCCGCATCGTCCTGACGTCGGAGTCCAACTGGACGCTCGCAGTGGGCCTGTACGGCTGGGTCTCCTCGCTGCGCGAGGCGAACTGGGGCCTGTTCACGGCCGGTGCCGTAGTCTCGGCGCTGCCGGTGCTGGCACTGTTCCTCTACCTGCAGAAGTACATCGTGGGCGGTCTGACGGCCGGTTCGGTCAAGGGCTGAGCGTGAGCGCCTCCCTGCCCGACGACGTCACGGCCGCCGGGTCGCTCGCCTCGCCTCGCGAGGCGGTCGCCCTGACCGCGCACCACGACGGTTCCGAGGTCTACGTCCCCGAGGGCACGCCCGCCCTCGGGGACGTGGTCCCCGTCCGGGTCCGCGTGCCCCGGGCGCCCGGCGGTCCCGCCGCCCAGGTCCGGTCCGTGTGGCTGCGGACGGTCCGTGACGGTGAGCCCCGCCTGTCCCAGGCCCGGCTCGATCGGGAGGACGAGCACGAGTCCTGGTACGTCGCCGACGTCCTGGTCCACAACCCGGTCACGAGCTATCGCTTCTTCCTGGACGTCCCGGGCGGGTACCAGTGGCTCAACGGTCGCGGGGTCTTCGACCGCGACGTGCCGGACGCCGCGGACTTCCGTCTCACGGTGCACCCGCCGGCGCCGTCCTGGATGGGCGACGGCGTCGTCTACCAGGTCTTCCCGGACCGGTTCGCACGCTCGGCCGAGGCGGACGACCGGCCGGTCCCGGACTGGGCCCAGCCCGCGGACTGGGACGACGAGCCCCTCGCGGGCGGCCCCGGTGTCGGGACGCAGTACTACGGCGGTGACCTGCGTGGCATCGAGGAGCACCTCGACCACCTCCAGGCGCTCGGGGTGGGGACGGTCTACCTGACCCCGGTCTTCCCCGGACGCTCCAACCACCGCTACGACGCGAGCACGTTCGACCACGTCGACCCGCTCCTGGGCGGCGACGAGGCCTACGCCTCGCTCTCGCGCGCGGTGCACGCGCGCGGCATGCGCCTGCTCGGCGACCTGACGACCAACCACACGGGCGCGGGCCACGAGTGGTTCGAGCGTGCGCACGCCGACGCGTCGAGCGCGGAGCGTGACTGGTTCTACTGGACGCCGGGCGAGCCCGGCTACGTGGGCTGGCTCGAGCACGCGTCGTTGCCCAAGCTCAACTACGGCTCGCCCACGCTCGGGGCGAGGATGATCGACGGGCCGGGATCCGTCGTCGGGCGCTACCTGGGGGAGCCCTTCTCCCTCGACGGCTGGCGCATCGACGTCGCCAACATGACGGGTCGCTACGCCGACGAGGACCGCACGCTCGAGATCGCGCGTCGCATCCGGGCCACCATGACCGAGATCAACCCGGACTCGGTCCTGGTCAGCGAGCACTTCCACGACGCGTCGCTCGACCTGGCCGGTGACGGCTGGCACGCCAACATGAACTACTCGGCGTTCACGCGTCCGATCTGGACGTGGCTCGCCCCGCACGACTCGACCGTCCCGTTCCTCGGGCTGCCCGTCACGACCCCGCGGCGCGGTGGTCGCAGCATGGTCGAGACCATGCGCGACTTCGACGCCGTGCTGCCGTGGGCCGTGACGTCGCGCCAGTGGAACATGCTCGGATCGCACGACACCCCTCGCCTGCGCTCGATCGTGGGCTCGGCCGAGATGGTCGAGGTCGCCGCGACGCTCCTGCTGACCTACCCCGGTACGCCTGTGATGTTCGCGGGCGACGAGGTGGGCCTCACGGGAACCAACGGCGAGCACGCGCGCGTGCCCATGCCGTGGGGCCGCTCCGAGCGCTGGGACAGCGACACGTTCGAGGTCTACCGGCGACTGGTCGCGATGCGCCGGGCGAGCCGTGCGCTGCGTGAGGGCGGTCTGCGCTGGCTCCTGGTCGACGACGACGCCGTCGCGTACCTGCGCGAGACGACCGACGAGCGCGTGCTCGTGGTCGTCGCGCGCGACGCGTGGGCCGGTGCGCGCCTGCCCCGGCACCTGCTCGCAGGCTCCGAGCCCGAGAAGCTGTACGGCGGGCTGGGCCTCGAGGTCACGGCCGACGGCCTGGACCTGGGCGGGGACGGACCGGGAGTCGGGGTCTGGCGGATCGGCTGAGCCGGCCCGCACGCGGGACCTCCACCGAGAAGTGAGCAGATGCCCCTGATCCGCACGGATCAGGGGCATCTGCTCAAAAAAACGCCCCGGGGCGGCGCCCCCAACCCGCCCCGACCCCGAGAAAAGGTTGGGAACCGGGCCCACA
>NZ_JBHXCQ010000009.1:0-94294 GCF_042726295.1 Oerskovia sp. NPDC060338 | reverse complement strand
CCCCGCGGCCCCGCACCTCGCCCCCCCCCCCCTACTGCCGCCGCGCCCCCGGACCCCCCCGGATCAGGGGCATCTGCTCACTTCTCGGCGCGGGGGCTGCGCGCCATCGCGGACCGTCCGCGTCGATAGGGTGGGACACGTGCCGCACACCACGCCAGGAAACGCCCTCGGGTACTCGGCCGCCGATGTCGAGCGCTGGGTCCCCGAGCCGCCCAAGAGCAAGTCCCGCACGCCCTTCGAGCGCGACCGGGCGCGTGTCGTCCACTCGTCCGCGCTGCGCAGGCTCGGCGCCAAGACCCAGGTACTGGGCCCGGGCTCCGACGACTTCGTGCGCACGCGTCTCACGCACAGCCTCGAGGTCGCCCAGGTGGGCCGGGAGATGGGCCGTGCCCTGGGCTGCGACCCCGACGTCGTCGACACCGCGTGCCTGGCCCACGACCTGGGGCACCCGCCGTTCGGGCACAACGGCGAGCGCGCGCTCGCCGAGATCATGGCCGACCACGGCGGGTTCGAGGGCAACGCCCAGACGCTGCGCCTGCTGACCCGCCTCGAGCCCAAGGTCTTCGCTGCGGACGGCACGCCCGTCGGCCTCAACCTGACCCGCGCGAGCCTCGACGCGAGCGTCAAGTACCCCTGGCGCCGTGGTGAGGGCCCACGGCGCCCCGACGGGACCACGACCCACAAGTTCGGCGTCTACCCCGACGACGTACCCGTCTACGCGTGGCTGCGCGAGGGCGCCCCCGAGCACGTCAAGTGCATGGAGGCCCAGGTCATGGACCTGGCCGACGACATCTCCTACTCGGTGCACGACGTCGAGGACGCGATCGTGGGCGGCAAGCTCGACCTCGCGGTGCTGGCCGACCCGGACGAGCGTGGGCGCGTCGTGGCCGCCGTCCGTGCCTGGTACGGCGACGCCTACGACGAGGCCGAGCTCGACGCCGCGATCTCCCGCCTCGAGGCGACCGGGCACCTGATGCGGGGCTTCGACGGGTCGCGCCGGGCGCTCGCGGCGCTCAAGGACTCGACGAGCCAGCTCATCGGGCGCTTCAGCGGGTCTGCCCAGGCCGCGACGCGCGAGGAGTACGGCGACGGGATGCTCACGCGCTACTCAGCCCGCCTCGTGGTTCCCGCGACGACGTCCGCGGAGATCCTGGTGCTCAAGGGCATGGCCGTGGCGTACGTCATGGCCCCGCGCGAGCAGGAGCCGCTGCACCACCAGCAGCGCCAGGTCCTCGCGGACCTGGTCGAGGTCTTCAGCGACAAGGCGCCCGACGCCCTCGAGGCGCCGTTCGCGGCGGACTGGCTCGAGGCGCCCGACGACGCCGCTCGCCTCCGCGTGGTCGTCGACCAGGTCGCGTCGCTCACCGACGTCAGCGCCTACCAGCTGCACGAGCGGTGGGTGTCGCCCCGCTGAGTCCTCGCACGGCGGCGGCCCGCACCCCGAGGGGGCGGGCCGCCGTCGTGCAGCGTGTCAGCCCAGGGTCGTGGTGAGCTGCGCGACGAACTCGTCGAGCGCGTAGGGGATGCTCAGGACCGTGGGTGCTGACGTGGCCATGGCGTAGTCCATCCCGACGACCCGCACGACCCGGCCGTCTGCGACCGAGGGCAGCGCGGCGAACAGCGGGTTGCCCAGGAGGGTGTCGTACACCGTCTCGTCGACGTCGATGAGGATGAACGCGTCGGCGTCGAGCGTGGGGATCAGCTCGGAGCTGACCGAGACCGACGAGGCGTCCTCGGCGCCGCAGACCGCGAGCGTGCCGGGGGAGGGCTCGAGCCCGACCTGAGTCAGCAGCTCGATGCGCGGGTCCGAGGGGCAGAAGACGATGACGCCGCCCTCTCCGTTCATCGCGTAGGTGATGGTCTTGCCCTGGAGCTCAGGGTGGGCCGCGGCCGTCTCGGCGACCGTGGTGCCGACGCCCTCGACGAGCTCGTCCGCACGGGCGGGCTGCCCCAGGGCGGCGCCGATCATGGTCGTCTGGTCCTGCCACGACGTCTCCCACGCCGAGCCGGGGAACGCGACCGTGGGCGCGATCTCCGAGAGACGCTCGTAGGCCGTGTCGGTGATCCCGGAGTAGACCGCGATGATCACGTCGGGGCGCAGCGCCGCGATCTGCTCGAACGGGACGTCGGGGTTGGACGTGAGGAGCTCGGGCGTCGCGCCCTCGAACGTCTCGGTGAGCCACGGCAGGATGTCGTCCTCGATGCCGGGGCCGGAGAACTTCTCGATGCCCACGGGCACCTTGCCGAACGCGACGACGGCGTCCTGGCTGCTCCAGCCGATCGTGACGACGCGCTGGGGCTCCTCCTCGATCGTCGTCGACCCGTAGGCGTGGTCGATCGAGACCGGGAACGCGTCGGCCTCGGCGAGGGTCGTGGTGGCGATGTCGCCACCACCCGCGGGGGCTGGGGAGGCGGAGTCGTCGGTGCCGGCCGTCGAGCAGGCCGCGAGCGCGGCGAGCGTCACGAGGGAGGCGACGGCGCCCAGGAGGCGCCGCGGTGCGGTTCGTCGGCGGGAGCTGGTCGGGGTCATGAAGGGGTCCTCCGTCGGGCGTCTCGCGGTGCGAGGTTCCCGATAGTTAGATGAGCCTAGCCTTAGTTAGCGGAACAGAGGTGAGGCTAACCCGGGCGGGATCGAGAAATCCTGCCAGTCGCGACCGATTTACCGCCAGGGTCAGTGGCCCGGCGCCCCGAGCAGGCGGGCGTACGCCGCGGGCGACATGCCCGTGGTGCGACGGAAGACCGTGACGAACGTGCTCGGGCTCGAGTACCCGACGGCCCGCGCGACCTCACGGACCGAGCGCCCCTCGGCCAGCAGCACCAGTGCGGCCCCCGTCCGCGCGAGGATGCGCCACTGGGCGAAGGACAGCCCTGTCTCGGCGACGAACCGCCGCATGAAGGAGCGCGGGCTCATGCCGACGTCCGACGCCCAGGCGTCGAGCGACCGGCCGTCGCCCGGCGAGGCGAGCAGCCGCTCGGCGACGTGCAGCAGGTCCACGTCGCGCGGCATGCGCAGCTCGATGCTCGCTACGGGCAGCGGCAGCATCTGCTCGACCGCGAGCGCCTGGAGGCTGTGCCGGCTGGCGTCCGGCATGGAGGCCGCGGTGTCGTGCAGGAGCAGCTCGCGCAGCAGGGCGCTGACGGGCACGCCGACGACGCTGTCCCACCGCGGTGCGACCTGGTCGGGGTTGAGGTAGGTCGCGTAGACCGTCACGTCGGGGTCGGCCCGGACCTTGTGCCGCGCCCCGGCGGGCAGCCAGATGCCGAGGCCCGGCGGGACCAGCCACCGGCGGCCCGTGGCCTCGACGTCGAGCGGCCCGCCCTCGCCCCAGACGAGCTCGTGCTCGTAGTGCACCTCGTCGGGCCACTCGCGCGCGTGGCCGGGCTCGAACACGTTGGTCGCGAGGCTCCACGGGGCGGCGACGAACCTCCCCTCGGGCGCCCGGTAGGGCACCGACGGCTCCGGGGCGAACGACGGAGCACCCCAGATGCGGATGCTCCCGGGGTGCTCGGCGCTCGTCATGGGCAGGACGTTACCGTCCGTGCTCGCTCAGCCGGTCGGACGACCGCTCAGCCGGTCGGCTGCTCGCTCATCCACGCGTCGCTGGCCCGCTGCACGTCGTCGGGCGTGACCGAGTCCGCGACCGTCACGAAGTACCAGCGGTGCCCGAACGGGCAGCGCACCGCGGCCTGGCGGAACCCCTCGAACCAGTCCGCGGGCTCGGCCGTGCTCGTCGCCCCCGCGGCGACCGCGCGGGCGTAGGCCGCATCGGTGTCGGGGACGGGCACCGTGAAGGAGACCGAGGTCGGGCCGTCGGGGTCCGGCGCCGTGGACCCGGCCCCCGGGAACTCCTGCGCGACCGTGAACGTCGAGAACCCTGCCGTCGTGGGCAGGCGGAGGTCGGAGTGGATGATCGCATCCCCGGCCGTGATCACGTCGTCGACCTCGGCACCGAACGCCGCGGTGTAGAAGTCGATCGCCGCGCGGGCGTCGGAGACGGCCAGGTTGGGGTGCAGGGCGGACATGTCCATGGTTCCTCCAGGGCTCGGATGCTGGTGTCCCCATCGTCTGTCGGTGCGCGGTGGCAGTCTTGGAGGAATGCGACACGAACGCGGCAGCGTCCCCGGGGTCCCCGGTGTCCCGTCCACCACGTACGGCGTGGTGGACCCCGCCGCCGCACGCCGCGCGTTCGCCCTCGAACGGTTCCCGGCCCCCGCGGACCTCGCCGACCGCGTCGACTGGTTCTGGCTCGTGCGGTGGGAACTGCCCGCGGGGGAGTCCTTCACGCAGACCGTCATCCCGCACCCGTGCGTGAACCTCGTGGCCGAGGCGAGCGGGTTCGCGGCGCACGGCATCCCCGAGGGCCTCTTCGACCGCACCCTCGTCGGTTCAGGCGTCGTCGTGGCCGCCAAGCTGCGCCCCGGCGCGCTGACGGTCGCGCGCGGGACGTCCGTGCCGTCGTCGGGCGTCCTGGGCGACGGGGCGGACGCGGCGGGGGAGCGCGCCCTCGCTCTCGCCGAGCGCGGCGACGACGCGGCCGCGGTGCGCGTCCTCGTCGACCTCCTGCGCGATCGCCTCGCCCCCGACCAGCACCTCGCGCAGGTCTCGCGCGTCCTCGACGCTGCGACCTCTGGCGAGCTGGGACCGCACGCGCGCGTCGCGGACCTCGCCCGGGTCGCGGGCACCAGCACGCGCAGCCTCCAGCGGCTGCTCGGCGAGAGGCTGGGCGTCGGTCCCAAGTGGGTCCTGCAGCGCCATCGTGTCCACCTCGCGGCCGAGCTGCTCGCCCAGGACCCCGGCCGGGACCTGTCGGCGCTCGCGGTCGGCGTGGGCTACTACGACCAGGCGCACCTGGCTGTGGACTTCGTCTCCGTGACCGGTCACACACCCGGGGCCTACGCGCGCCGGTGCGCGGAATCCCGGGCCCGGCTGCTCGAGCTCGTGTCCTCCTGAGGTCACCCGCCCTCCCGGTCGGCCCGACCCGGACGGGGCCCGGCGCGACACGTCACCGGCGGCACCTACACTCGGGTACGTGGCAGGTCTGATCCGACGCGAGGACGTCGACGCGGTGCGCGAACGCGCGAGGATCGACGAGATCGTGTCCTCGCACGTGACGCTCAAGCCGGCCGGCGTCGGCTCGCTCAAGGGCTTGTGCCCCTTCCACGACGAGCGCTCGCCCTCCTTCCACGTCCGCCCTCAGGTGGGTCGCTGGCACTGCTTCGGCTGCAACGAGGGCGGCGACGTCATCTCGTTCGTCCAGAAGATCGACGGCATGACGTTCACGGAGGCCGTCGAGTACCTCGCCGACCGCGTGGGCATCCAGCTGCGGTACGAGGAGGGCGGCGGCCCGCGCCGCACCGAGGAGCCCGGCAAGCGACAGCGCCTGCTCGAGGCGCACCGCGTGGCCTCGCAGTTCTTCTCGGAGCAGCTCTTCGCGCCCGGTGCCACGGTCGCGCGCACGTTCCTTGCCGAGCGCAGCTTCGACCGCTCGGACGCCGAGCGCTTCGGCGTCGGGTTCGCCCCGACGGGCTGGGACGCGCTGCTGCGCCACCTGCGCGGGCGCGGGTTCACCGAGGCCGAGCTGATCGCGTCGGGCCTCATGAGCCAGGGCCAGCGCGGCATCTACGACCGCTTCCGCGGCCGCCTCGTGTGGCCCATCCGCGACGTGACGGGCGAGACCATCGGGTTCGGTGCGCGCAAGCTCTTCGACGAGGACCAGGGCCCCAAGTACCTCAACACCCCGGAGACCACGCTCTACAAGAAGTCCCAGGTGCTCTACGGGATCGACCTCGCGAAGCGCGAGATCGCCAAGAACCGTCAGGTCGTGGTGGTCGAGGGGTACACCGACGTCATGGCAGCGCACCTGTCGGGCATCACGACGGCGGTCGCGACGTGCGGCACGGCGTTCGGCTCGGACCACGCGCGCATCGTGCGTCGTCTCCTGGGGGACACGACCGCGGGCGGCGGGCTCCAGCTTGCCTCGGGCGCGTCGCTCGGGGGAGAGATCGTCTTCACGTTCGACGGCGACGCCGCCGGCCAGAAGGCCGCAGTCCGTGCGTTCGGCGAGGACCAGCGCTTCTACGCGCAGACGTTCGTCGCGGTCGAGCCCAGCGGCATGGACCCGTGCGAGCTGCGCATGGCGCACGGCCCGGAGGGTGTCCGCGCGCTCGTCGAGGGCCGTCAGCCCCTGTTCGAGTTCGTCATCCGCACCACGCTCGACACGTTCGACCTGGACACCGCCGAGGGGCGTGTGGCCGCGCTGCGCGCCGCGGCCCCGGTCGTCGCGGGCATCCGCGACACGGCCCTGCGGCCCGAGTACGCGCGCATGCTCGCGGGCTGGATCGGCATGGACTCGGAGTCGGTGCGCCGCGCGGTCGCGGCGGCGGGCAAGGCGGGGGTGCCGCAGACGCTGCCGGCCCCGGTCCGTCCGCTCGCACCCGCGCCCGACGACGCAGCTCCCGTCGTGCCCTCGGGCCCGGTCTTCTCTCCTCCGGACCCGCGCGACCCCGTGGCGCGTCTCGAGCGGCAGGCGCTCGTCGTCGCGCTCCAGTACCCCCAGTTCGTGCCCGCCGAGGAGTTCGACGCGTTCCCCGACACCGCCTTCGCGACGCCCGCGTGGCGCGCCGTGCACGACGCGATCCGGGCCGCTGGCGGCATGGCCGGCGCGGCGGCCCATCCGGCAGGCCAGTGGGTCGAGGCCGTGATCGAGCAGTCCCCGGAGACGGTGCGCGGCATCGTCAACCAGCTCGCCGTCGCCCCGCTGCCCGAGGACCGCGAGAACGTCATCCACGGGTACGTCAAGGGCGTCATCAAGGCGTTCGTGGACCTCGGCCTCACACGGCGCGTCGCGGACGCCAAGAGCCGCCTGCAGCGCCTGGACCCTGCCGGGGACCAGGAGGCCTACGGCGCGGCGTTCGCCGAGCTCCTGGCCGTCGAGAGGGAACGCCGAGAGCTGCGCGAGCAGGTCTGAGGACCCGGGCCGTGCGCGGCCGCTGAGGGCGATTCGGGGCCGGCCTTCGTCGGTCGCGCGATCGACCTGGACGACGGGCTGTGGACAGCCGCCGAGAGCCGCCCCGACCGGGTGAGGATGGTGCTGCCGGCCGGCACCACCGCGGGGAGGAACCCCGATGCTCCAGGCTCGTCCGAGGAGACCGTCCATGTCCCGTGTCGTCGCCGTGCCCACCCTTGCCCGCAGCGCTCCGTTGATCGTGGGCGGAGCAGCCGCCCTGTCTCTCGCTCAGCTCCTCGTCGTCGTGGCCCTCACGCTCGACGGGGCCTCGCCGTACAGCACCTCGCCCGAAGCCACGGTGGCGGCGGCGCTCCTGGTCCTCGGCGGGCTCGTGGCTCTGTCCGGGCTGTCGACCTTCCTGGTCGGCCTCTACCGGGTGGTCGCCAACGTCGACCGCTACCTCGTGTTCAGGGTCGCCGTGATGCCGCGCCGGATCGAGGGGCCGGGTACCGGGGGAGAGGGCGCTGTCCCGACCCTGGCGGGACGTGGCGCACAGTCCCTCAGCCCGGTGAGATGAAGGTCACACCCCCGGCCGGTCGAAGCTGACCTGGGGAACGGCAAAGGCCCCTGACCTGCGTCTCCGCAGATCAGGGGCCTCTCGTCGTGCTCCCGCGGTAGGACTTGAACCTACGACCGTCCGATTAACAGTCGGATGCTCTGCCAGCTGAGCTACGCGGGACCGCTCACCCACCGTTTTGCACCGGTTGGGCGACCGGAGAAAACTCTATCAGCATCAGAGGGGTAGTCCGGACATCGAACGGACCCGGTCCTCCGCGGCGTCGATCACAGCCCGTGTCCGCGGGTCGTCCAGGTCCACGCCGGCCTCGGCGACGACCTGCGAGAAGAGCGAGCCGTCGGTGTCCCGGCGGACCGCGACCTTGGCCGAGCGACCGGCCCCGAGCGCGACCACCTCCGCGAGCACGACCGAGGACTGGACGCGCTCCCGAACCGTCTGCGCCAGTGCGGTGCGTCGCGAGTCGGCGAGACGCAGGACCAGGGGAGCGGCGCCGTCGACCCACTCGACCGTGATCGACGCAGTGGCGGGGTCATAGCCGGCGCGGTCCACGTCGCACCAGGGACGGGACGTGCCGTCCTCGCCGGTCGTGGCCAGGACCGTGCGCGTCGCCGCGGCCCAGGAGCCGTCGACGAGCTGCGCAGAAGCGAGCACCGCGTCCTTGGGGGCGAGGCGCAAGGACCTGCGGGCGTCGTCGGGCAGGGAGCTACGGGCGAACAGAGCCATGCCAGACACGGTACTGCCCGTCTGCCCGGCAGGGGGCACGGCTGCCGGTACGCTTGTCCGCCGAGGGGCAGTAGCTCAGTCGGTCAGAGCATCGGACTCATAATCCGCCGGTCGTGGGTTCAAGCCCCACCTGCCCTACCCGGGAACGACCCGTGACCCTCGTGCAGACGTTCGCCACGGGTCGTTCTCCCGGTCCCGTGCAGGTGTGCGCGTGCGCGTGCGCGTGCGCCGAGCCGACACCCGGCGTTCCATGGAGGCATGCCCCTCCGCATCCAGCGCGTCTACGACGACCCCACGCCCGACGACGGCTATCGCGTCCTGGTCGACCGGCTGTGGCCTCGCGGTGTGAGCAAGGAGCGAGCGCACGTCGACCGGTGGCTCAAGGAGGTCGCGCCCTCGAACGAGCTCCGGACGTGGTTCCATCACGACCGTTCGCTGTTCGTCGAGTTCGTCGCGCGCTACCGGGCCGAGCTCGACGCGAATCCCGCGGTCGAGGAGCTGCGCGCGATCGTGGCCGAGCACCCCGTCGTGACCTTGCTCTACGGCGCGAAGGACGAGCAGGACAACCAGGCCGTGGTGCTCCGCGACTACCTGGAGGCGACCCGGCGCTGACTCGACGGGGCACTGACTCGACAGGGCTCCTCGGCCGGACCCTGCCTCGGCCGGGCCCTGCCGAGGACGACGTTGCGCGCCGTCGAGCACGAGGTTGCGGTCGCTGTGGCCACGAGAACGGTCGCAACCTCGTGCTCGACCCCTGGCCAGGTTGCACCGGCTCGACGCCCGCTCCGCGCGCCTCCAGGGATCCGCGCGCCTCCAGGCGCCCGCAGAGTCCGATCGACGCCGAAGCGCCCCATACCTCCCGGACGCCCGGATCGTCCCGTTCGACAGGCGAGTGGCGGCGGGTCGTGACACGATGCCACGTCCGTCGACCTGAAGGAGATGCACCATGAGCACCGGCTCGAACCGCACCACGTCAGGGACCGCCCAGCGGCTCCAGCAGAGCAAGGGGCTGCGGGTCCTCGCCCGTGCCGGGTACGCGGTGAGCGGCCTGCTCCACATCATGATCGGAGTCATCGCGGTCCGGATCGCGACGGGATCGGGCGGAGGAGAGGCCGACCAGACCGGCGCGCTCCAGGAGATCGCGAGCACCACCGGGGGTGCGTTCGTCCTGTGGTTCGCGGTCGTCGCGTTCCTGGCCCTCGGGGTCTGGCAGGTTCTCGAGGCCGTCGCCGGGACGGGTGGGGACGCGAAGGACCAGGCGGCCTTCCGGGCCAAGTCGGTCGGCAAGGCCGTGATCTACCTCGCGCTCGGGGTGCTGACCTTCCAGGTCGTCAGCGGCTCGGGCTCGGGAGGCGGCCAGGACAGCCTCACGGCCTCGCTCCTGGCCAACGGTGCCGGGAGGGCTCTCGTCGGGGCGGTGGGCGTCGGGATCGCCGCAGCGGGCGTCTACCACGTGGTCAAGGGCTGGAGGAAGGGGTTCCTGAAGGACCTCGAGGGCAACGCCAAGGGGCAGGTCGGCCACGCCGTCGTCCTCCTGGGCCGGGTCGGCTACATCGCCAAGGGCATCGCCCTGGCCGTCCTGGGGGCGCTCGTCGTCACGGCGGCCGTCACGGCCGACCCCCAGAAGGCGAGCGGCCTCGACGCCGCCCTGCGGACGATCGGCGACCAGCCGTTCGGTGCATTCCTCCTGACCGCGACGGGCGTCGGCTTCGCGGCCTACGGGGTGTACTCGTTCGCGCGTGCCCGCTACGCACGGATGTGAGACCGGTGCGGGCGTCATGAAACAATGACGCCCATGGCGATGAGAGAGATCCGCGTGATTCCGGACCCCGTGCTCCGCACCCCGTGCGACGAGATCACCACCGTGGACGACCGGGTCCGCTCTCTGGTCACCGACCTGGTCGAGACCGTCGACTACGAAGGCCGCGCGGGTCTCGCCGCCAACCAGATCGGCGTGAACCTGCGCGCCTTCTCGTGGAACATCGAGGACGAGATCGGTTACGTCCTCAACCCCCGGATCGTCGAGCTCTCCGACGAGATCCAGGACGGCGACGAGGGCTGCCTCTCGGTCCCGGGCCTGTGGTACCCGACGCGTCGCGCCTGGTACGCGCGTGTCGTGGGCATGGACGTCGACGGCAACGAGATCACGGTCGAGGGCACCGGCCTCATGGCGCGCTGCCTGCAGCACGAGACCGACCACCTGGACGGCATGCTCTATCTCGACCGTCTGGACAAGGCGGTCCGCAAGAAGGCCATGCGCGAGATGCGCGCCCAGCTCTGACGCGACGTCGCGCGTTCTCCCTGCCGCTGGGGAAGCCCGGCCGCCGGGAGAACGCGGCGGCGCACGCGCAGCCGGTGCGGACCGTTCCTGGCCCTACCCGGAGCGGGTGAAATCTGCGATGGGGAGTTCTCCCCTCGCGATCCGCCGAGGTCTCGGGCAAGATATGCCTGGTATACCGCTGGACGACCCTGCATGATGATTCACCCTGGGTGAGGACGTTGGGGAAGACGAAACCTCGACCTAGGGAGGACGACATGACTGGTGCCATCACACGCGGTGTTCTTTTCGTGCACTCGGCGCCCCGGGCGCTGAGCCCGCACCTGGAGTGGGCTGCCGGGAACGTTCTTGGCGTGCGCGTCACGCTGGACTGGACCGAGCAGCCTGCTGCGCGCGACCTCTACCGGGCGGAGTACGCCTGGCAGGGCGCGCAGGGCACGGGCGCGCGCCTCGCCTCGGCGCTGCGCGGCTGGTCCCACCTGCGGTACGAGGTCACCGAGGACGCGAGCCACGGAGCCGACGGCGCCCGCTGGTCGCACACCCCTGACCTCGGCATCTTCCACGCGGTGACCGACGTGCACGGCAACGTCGTGATCCCCGAGGACCGGGTCCGTGCCGCCCTCGAGGTCTCTCACGACAACCGCGCCATGCGCGAGGCGCTGCACCTCGCGCTGGGCAAGGCCTGGGACGACGAGCTGGAGCCCTTCCGCTACGCGGGCGAGGGGTCCAACGTGCGTTGGCTCCACCGGGTGGGCTGAGCCCGCTCCTCACCGACCCCAGCGACCACGGTCGCGCGACGCCCGCCGGCTACTAGGAACCGGCGGGCGTCGTCGTCTCGGCGATGCCCGGCCGCCGGTCGCCCACCACCGACCAGGAGTGTCACTTATCGGTCTGCCGTGCTCGGCGCGGTCGTCGAGGGGTCGGGGCCGTCCGCTCCGGCGGACCCCTCGACCGGTCCCGGGCCGGCCGAGACCCCCGCCGGTACCAGTGCTTCGTCCGCCCGCGGGGCGCCCGCGCCGTCGAGGTCGGCCTCGACACCGTCGGGGGAGAGGGCAGCGGGGCGCCGCCGGATGCGGTCCCACGTGCGTCGGAGGACAGGGGCCAGACGGCGCTGCACCCCCTCGTAGGTCACGTCGCGGACGAAGATCGCGTCGATCGCGATCATGGTCATCGAGAAGTACATGAGCCCCATGAGCACCCCGATCCCCAGGTGCATGCCCGTGATGGCGACGAGGGCCAGGATGCGGGTAGGGCGGCGCAGCAGCAGGAACGGGAAGAACAGCTGCACGAACACCGCGCTGTAGCTGAGGATCGCGACCAGGACCCCGGAGCGACCGATCAGCTCGGTGACCTGGGGCCACGTCGAGAACTCGTCGAGCTGGAACACGTAGTAGATCGCGGTGCCGTGCTGCCACATGCCGCCCTGGATCTTGTACATCGCCGAGGCGACGTAGACCACGAAGATCTGGAAGGCGATGAGCAGGACCGCACCGTTGTGCAGCAGCGTGCCGAGCCATGCCCAGGACGCGAACCGCGAGGGCGTGCCGGAGGCCCGGGCTGCGCGCCGCCGTCGGGCGTCGAGCGACCACCTGCCCGACGTGTCCGCGAAGAGCATGTACACGAGCACGATCCGCATGAGCTGGATGCCGCCGTCGCCGATGAACGGGTTGGTCCGGAACAGCGCGATGTAGAGCACCAAGAGCACCGGGATCACGATCCGCGAGCGCCACCCCAGGACCAGCAGCACCGAGAGCGCGACGAGCGCCAGGTACTGGAGGTCGAATGCCCAGGCCGGCGCGGACCCGTTGAAGAACAGGTCGAGGAAGGCCGGGAGCTCGTCGACGTCGACCCGTCCCTGGGCGAAGCTGCGCCCGGCTCCCCACGCCAGGCTCCGGTCGCCCCAGCCCGCCACGAGCTGGACGACCAGGATCAGGCCGAAGCCGATGCGCAGCACGGCCGTCCCGTAGGAGGCCTTGCGGGAGTCGAGCATCCAGGACTCGCCGGCCGCGTACGTCGTGCGGAGCCAGGTGGTCGCGCTCTTCACCGTCGCGCTCATGAGACCCACCCTCCGAAGACGCTGCTGAAGCCTGCACGGGCCTCGGGGGTGACGGGCGAGGGATCGCGCCAGCCCAGCCGGGTGAACTGCTCCTCGGGGCGCTGGACGCGCGGCACGAGGCGCTGCTCGAACGGAACCACGCCCTGGGTCGAGGTGCTCATCTGGATCGCGACGAGCTCGGTGCCCGGCCACAGGTCGTGGGCGGCCTGCGTGCCGAACAGGTACAGGGCGTCCTCGGCCAGCAGGTACGAGTCGATGCCGCTCACGCTCGCCCCGGTGCCCAGGAGCGCCTGGGTGAGTTCCTGGCGCCCCTGGCCGCCCTCGGGGGACGCGACGTGGTCCGCCTGGACCACGGCCTGCTGCTGCCCCACGAGTGCGCCGTACGCCGAGGTGTAGAAGCGGTTGACGCTCACGGGGATGCGCCACGTGCGCGTCGGCAGGATCTGGTGGCGCACCTGCTCGTTGAAGACGTCTCCCAGGTTGACCCACTCGGACACCGACTCGGCGCCCTCGGCGTCGCGCGTCGAGGCGCGCACCCAGACGCGCAGGTCGACCGACTGCGGGTCCGGGGCGAAGATCTGCCAGTTCTGCCCGAACAGGGGACGCATGTGCGCGGTCGTGACGGGCGCCGCCTCCTGGCTGAGGGACGAGCTCGGCGCGGCGTACAGGAACGTCGAGAGCATGTGGAACGAGACCGCCGCCACCACGACGACCATGGTCGCGCGCTGCACGACCGTGCGGGAGCGTGCGGTGCTCACCCGTGTACCTCCACGTCGAGGACGGCCCTGGCGACCGCGTTGCGCAGAATACTAACCAGTCCTAACGATTCAAGGAAGCCTTGACTCGAGGGAGTCTTGCACGCGGGCCCGGACGCATGGACGCCCGCTGGGGCGAGGAGGAGTTCCTCGCCCCAGCGGGCGTCGGTACGTCAGAGCGCAGGAGGACTGCGCCGAGGACGTGGGGTCAGGCGTTCGTCACCACGAGGGCGACGTTGTGGCCGCCGAACCCGAACGAGTTGTTGATCGCGGCGATGTCGCCCGCGGGCAGCTCGGCGGGGACGTCGCGCACCAGGGGGACCTGGAGCTCGGGGTCGGGCTGGGCGACGTTGATCGTCGGGGGAGCCAGGCGCTCGTGCACGGCCTTGACCGTGAAGATGGTCTCGAGGGCGCCCGCGCCGCCGAGCAGGTGCCCGGTCATCGACTTGGTCGCCGAGAGCAGGACGTGGTCCGCGTCGTCGCCCAGCACCGAACGGATCGAGCGCGTCTCGGTGAGGTCGCCGACCTTGGTCGAGGTCGCGTGGGCGTTGACGTGCACGACGTCGCGCGCCTGCACCTCGGCCTCGCCCAGCGCGCGGGTCATCGCGGCGACCTGACCACGACCCTCCGGGTCCGGGGAGGTGATGTGGTACGCGTCCGAGGACAGGCCCACGCCGCCGATCCGGGCGTAGACGCGCGCACCACGGGCAGCAGCGTGCTCGGCGCTCTCGAGGACCACGATGCCCGCGCCCTCGCCGATCACGAACCCGTCGCGGTCGACGTCGTAGGGGCGCGAGGCGCCCTGCGGGTCGTCGTTGCGCAGCGACAGGGTGCGCGAGGCCGCGAACGCGGCGATGGGCATGGGGTGGATCGTGGCCTCGGTGCCGCCGGCCACGACGATGTCGGCGCGGCCCGCACGGATCATGTCGACGCCGTACCCGATGGCCTCGGCGCCCGAGGCGCAGGCCGAGACGAGCGCGTGCGCACCGGCGCGTGCACCGATCTCGAGCGAGACGTAGGCCACCGCCGAGTTCGGCATGAGCATGGGCACGGTCATGGGCAGCATGCGACGGGCGCCGCGCTCCTTGAGCGTGTCCCAGCCGTCGAGCGTGGTCCAGATGCCGCCGATGCCCGACGAGACCACCGCGCCGAGGCGGTCGCCGTCGATCTCCGGGCTCCCGGCGTCGGCCCAGGCCTCACGCGTCGCGATCATCGCGTACTGCGTGGACGGGTCCATGCGCTTGATCTCGGGGCGCGTGAGGACGTCCTCGGGCTTGACCTTGATCTGCGCGGCGAACGTGACGGGGATCTCGTAGCGCTCGGCCCAGTCGTTCTCGAGGGTGCGCGCGCCGGACTGCCCGGCGAGCGCCGCGGCCCAGGTGGAGGCCACGTCCCCGCCGAGCGGCGTGGTGGCACCGAGACCGGTGACGACGACTTCACGGACGGAGGTCATGGCTGCTCCAGATGAGTGAGGGGGAGGAAGGGGGGCGGGCAGGCCGGCGGTCGTGGACCGCCGGCCCGCACCGGCTGGGCCGCGAGGGCCCGGCGCCGATCAGCTGGCGAGCAGCTGATCAGGCCTGTGCGCCCGTGATGAAGGACACTGCGTCTCCGACGGTCGCGAGGTTCTTGACCTCTTCGTCGGGGATGCGGACGCCGAACTTGTCCTCGGCGTGCGTCACGATCGTCATCATCGACAGCGAGTCGATGTCGAGGTCGTCCGTGAAGGACTTCTCGGCGAGGACGGCGTCCGTGGGGAGGCCGGTCTCTTCGCTGACGATCTCCGCGAGACCAGCGAGGACTTCCTGCTCGGTGTAAGCCATGGGTTTCTCCTTGTGATGGGTGCCGGGGCCGTCCGGCACCGGGAACTTGCAGTGGAACAGTGGAAAGGTCGTACGTGCCGGTCCCGTGCCCCGCGCGGACGCGGACCGGGGACAGACAGGATGATTCTCCCCTACGGGAGGACGATCACCTGCGCCGCGTAGACGAGGCCCGCTCCGAAGCCGATCTGGAGCGCGAGGTCGCCCGACCTCGCCTGGCCCTCGGAGAGCAGCCGGTCGGTCGCGAGCGGGATCGAGGCGGCCGACGTGTTGCCGGTCTCCGCGATGTCGCGCGCGACGGCCACCGACTCGGGCAGGCCGAGCTGCTTGATCATCTGGTCGATGATGCGCATGTTGGCCTGGTGAGGGATGAACGCCTGGACGTCCTGGGCGGTCACGCCCGCCGCGGCGAGCGCCTTCTCGGCGACCGGGGCCATCTGGAACGCGGCCCACTTGAAGACCGTCTGCCCGTCCTGGCGCAGAGTCGGCCAGCCGAGCTCGGGGTTCTCGCGCAGGGCCGACCAGGCGTGCGTCTGGCGGATCGCGGGGGCCTTGCCGCCGTCCGACCCCCAGATCGTGGGGCCGATGCCCGGGGTGTCCGACGGGCCGACCACCGCGGCGCCCGCGCCGTCGCCGAGCAGGAACGAGATGGTGCGGTCCGTCGGGTCGACGAAGTCGCTCATCTTCTCCGCGCCGACCACGAGCACGTGCTGCGCGGCTCCCGAACGCACCAGGGCGTCCGCCTGGGCGATCCCGTACGTGTACCCGGCGCAGGCCGCCGAGAGGTCGTACGCCGCCGCCGGGGTCGCGCCCAGCCGGTCCGCGAGCACCGCGGCCGCGGACGGCGTCTGGTGGAAGTAGGTCGTGGTCGCGAAGAGCACCGCGTCGACGTCGCCGCCGGTCAGGCCCGCCGCGGCGAGCGCCTTGCGCGCAGCGCCTTCCGCGAGGTCGACGACGTCGACGTCGGCGCCTGCGCGCCGGCGCGTGACGATGCCGGTGCGCTGGCGGATCCACTCGTCCGAGGAGTCGATCGGTCCCGCGAGGTCGTCGTTCGTGACGACGTTCTCGCCGCGGACCCCGCCGATGCCCAGGACGCGCGAGTACTCGGCGCCCGCGGCCTGGCGGATCGTCAGCGCGCTCACGCGGTGGCGCCGTCGCCGGACGGGGCGTCGCCCGTGGTCGACGAACCTGCCGCGTCGCTGTGGCGCGCGATCAGGTCGCGGGCCTTGTCGATGTCGGCGGTCGACTTGACCGCGACCGTCTCGACGCCGGGGAGCGTGCGGCGCGCGAGGCCCGTCAGGACGCCGCCCGGTGCGAGCTCCAGGATCGCCGTCACGCCGAGCGACGCGAGCGTCTCCTGGCACAGGTCCCAGCGGACCGGGGCGGCGATCTGCGCGGTCAGGCGCGACTTCACGTCCTGCTCGAGACCGAACAGGCCACCGGACTCCGCACCCGAGATGCTCGCGTACGAGGCGCCGTCGGCGTTCGAGAGGAGCGGCAGGCGCGGGTCCGTCGCGTCCCAGCCCGCGGCGACCGGGGCGAACGCGTCGAGCGCGGACTGCATGAAGGGCGTGTGGAACGCGCCCGCGACCTGGAGCGGGATGACCCGGGCCTTGGCCGGCGGGTTGGCCCCGAGCGCCGTGATGCCCTCGAGCGAGCCCGCGGCCACGACCTGCCCGCCGCCGTTGACGTTGGCGGGCCACAGGCCCGCGGCCTCGATCGCGGCGAGGACCTCCTCGGCGTCGCCGCCGACGACCGCGGCCATGCCGGTCGGCGTCGCGGCGGCTGCCTCGGCCATGAAGCGGGCGCGGGCCGTCACGAGGCCCACCGCGGCGGCGTCCTCGAACACGCCCGCGACGGCTGCGGCCGCGAACTCGCCGACCGAGTGGCCTGCGGTCACGTCGACGACCTCGCACGTGTCGCGGCCGTCGAGGATCGTGCGCAGCGCGATCAGCGAGGCCGACACGATGAGCGGCTGGGCCACCGCGGTGTCACGGATGGTGTCGGCGTCCGACTCGGTGCCGTGGGCACGCAGGTCGAGGCCGGACGCGGCGGAGAACGCGTCGAGCTGCGCGGGGACCCCGGGCAGCTCGAGCCAGGGGGCGAGCATTCCGGGGGACTGGGAGCCCTGTCCAGGGCACAAGACGGCTAGCACTCGTCAACTGTGCCAACCCGGCACGCCTCCAGGACGTCACGACCCGCACCAACCTTGTCCGGACCGTTTGTGCCGAACCTACAAGAGGCGCGGGATGGCGGCGTCGCCGACCGTGCCGCTGCGCCTGACCTGCACGGCACTCAGCGCCCCGCGGGCCCACCCGAGAGCTGGCCGAGCGCGAGCGCGATCTGCAGGACGAACGACTCGCGTGCGTCGAGCGGGTCCCAGCCGGTGATCTCGGCGACCTTGCGCAGGCGGTAGCGGACTGTGTTGGGGTGCACGTACAGGCTGCGCGAGGCGGCCTCGAGCGACCGCCCCGTGCCCAGGTAGGCGGACAGCGTCTCGAGGATCGCGCCCGTGCTCTCGAGCAACGGCCGGTACGCCTGGACCACCAGGGTCCGGCGGGCCGTGATGTCGCCCGTCAGGACGCGCTCGGGCAGCAGGTCGTCGGCGAGCACGGGCCGCGGCGCCTGGGGCCAGGCCGGGGCCGCGGCCAGGCCCGCGAGCGCGGCCTGCGCCGAGCGCGCGGCGTCGTCGAGCGAGGGGACCGTGGGGCCGATCACCACGGGACCCGGACCGAAGCGCGGGAGCAGCGAGGCCGCCGCGGCCTGCAGGTCGCCCTCCCCGCCCAGGACGAGGACCAGGCGGTCGCCGTGGATGCCCACGAGCGCGTCGCCCGCGGCGCGGCGCGTCGCGCGCCGCAGCTCGGCCGTGCGCAGCTCGTCGAGCGGCGCGGTCGCCGTGCCCACCATGACCAGGACCGACCCGTGGCCGCCCCAGCCGAGCGCCGAGACGCGCGAGCGCAGCGAGTCGTCGCCGTCCCCGCGGATGAGCGCGTCGACGATGAGCGCCTCGAGGCGCGCGTCCCAGGCCCCGCGGACCTCGGCGGCGCGGGCGTAGACCTCGGCGGCCGAGAAGGCGACCTCGCGCGAGTAGCGCAGCACGGCCTCGCGCAGGTCGCGCTCACCGCCGGGGATCGCGAGCTGGTCGGAGTACGCCTCGACGACCTCGACCACGATCCGGACGAGCTGCAGCGTGTGCTGGAGCGAGATGGACCGGGTGAGCTCGGAGGGTGCGGCCGCGAAGATCTCGCTCACGCCGTGCGGGGGAGAGGCCGGGTTGGCGTACCAGGTGACGAACGCCGTGATGCCCGACTGTGCGACGAGCCCCACGTACGAGCGGTCGTCGGCCGGCAGCGCCCGGTACCACGGGAGGTCCTCGTCGAGGCGTCGCAGGGCTGCCGCGGCGAGCAGCCCGCTGCCGTCGCGAAGTCGCTGCAGGTTGTCGGAGTTCCCCGTGATCGGCACGCCCCGAGCATACGGCTTCCGGGTGGCATCGTTGTGGGGAGTCCACAAAACCGGGAGCCGCGTCGTGCCGTCCTCACCCGGCGAGGAGGACGGGAGCCGCTAGGGTCGATCCATGGCACTGATGCCCCGACTACGACAGCTCATGCGACGCCAGTCCTCGGCGTCGACCGTGGGCGCTCGTCGCCCCTCCAGCGCCGACCGCCGAGGAGACACCGTGCACGAGGACGCGCTGCGCGCCATGCTCGTCGACGACCCCAACGACGAGCGCGCCTTCCAGGCGCTCGCCGAGATCGTCCGCCGGCGCGCGGCCGAGTCGCACGTGTCCGCGGACCCGCTCGCGGCCCCGGCCGACGAGAGCGAGAAGCAGCAGGCCGCGGACCTGGCGGTCTGGGCACTCGCGGAGGAGCTCGCGGGGCACCCGCGCGGCTGGTACCCGCTCGTGGAGCTGGGGCGGCTCTCGCTCGAGGACGACCAGGAGGCGGCGCTGCGACGGTTCGCGACCGCGGCCGAGCGTGACCCGTCGGGGCTCGCGCTCGCCGAGAGCATGGAGATCCTGCGCGAGGCGCACCTGCCGGTCGAGGCCCTGGGCCTCGGGGTGGGGCACTGGCGCGCGCGCGAGCACACGCCCGAGGCCGGGCGACAGCTCGTCCTGGCCGCGATCGACGCGGACCGCATCTTCGAGGCCAAGCACCACCTGGAGTCCCTCGCGCTGTACCCGGACGCGGCGGTCGTCGCCCCGATCCGGCACGAGCTCACGCTCGCGATCGCCCACGCGGAGCAGCACCGCTCGGGCACCTAGGCCCGACGACGTCGCGTCGGCAGCGCGCCGTGCACCTTTGGGTGCGCGGCGCGCCCGCGCGTCTCCCACCCCCGGACGCACCGACGGCGCCGCCACCTCTCGCGAGGTGAGCGGCGCCGTCGGGCACTGCGGTCCTGGCGCCGGTCAGACCGGCGCCAGGCGCGGGGCGGGAGCGATCAGGAGTCGCCGCCCGCGTTGCCGGACGTGCCGGCCGTGACGTCCATCAGACGGTACTTCTCGATGGCCTGGGCCGAGGCCTCGGCCGGGACCTTGCCCTGCTTCGCGAGCTGCTGGAGCACGCGCACCACGACCGAGGGACCGTCGATCTTGAAGTGACGACGGGCCGCGGCACGGGTGTCGGAGAAGCCGAAGCCGTCCGCACCGAGCACCGCGTAGTCGCCCGGGACCCACTGGCGCACCTGGTCGGGGACCAGGTGGTCGTAGTCGCTCGTCGCGACGAACGGACCCTCGGCGCCCTGGAGCTTGGCCGTCAGGTACGGCACGCGCGGCGTCGCGGCCGGGTTGAGGAACGCGTCCTGCTCGGCGGCCAGGCCGTCGCGGCGCAGCTCGTTCCAGCTCGTGACGCTCCAGACGTCCGCGGAGACGCCCCAGTCCTTCTCGAGGAGCTCCTGCGCCTCGAGAGCCCACGGCACGCCCACGCCCGAGGCGAGGATCTGCGCCTTGGGTCCCGACGCCTCGGAGACCTTGATGCGGTGGATGCCGCGCAGGATGCCCTCGACGTCGACGTCCTCCGGCTCGACCGGCTGCTGCATGGGCTCGTTGTAGACCGTCACGTAGTACATGACGTTCTGGTCGCGCCCGTCCGAGCCGTCGCCGTACATGCGCTCGATGCCGTCGCGCACGATGTGGCGGATCTCGTAGCCGTAGACCGGGTCGTACTGGACGATCGCCGAGTTGGTGCCGGCCAGCAGCGGCGAGTGGCCGTCCGCGTGCTGGAGGCCCTCACCGGTGAGCGTCGTGCGCCCGGCCGTCGCGCCGATGATGAACCCGCGGGTCAGCTGGTCGCCCGCGGCCCAGAACTGGTCGCCCGTGCGCTGGAACCCGAACATCGAGTAGAAGATGTAGAACGGGATCATCACCTCGCCCTGCGTGGCGTACGAGGTGCCGACCGACTGGAACGCGGCCGCGGAACCGGCCTCGTTGATGCCGGTGTGCATGATCTGCCCGGCCTCGGACTCCTTGTAGCTCAGCATGAGCTCGCGGTCCACGGCGAGGTAGTTCTGGCCCTGCGTGTTGAAGATCTTCGCGGACGGGAAGATCGAGTCCAGACCGAAGGTCCGGGCCTCGTCCGGGATGATCGGCACGATGCGCTTGCCGATCTCCTTGTCCTTGATGAGGTCCTTGAGCAGCCGGACGAACGCCATGGTGGAGGCGATCTCCTGGTTGCCCGAGCCCTTCTTGAGGATCTCGTACGTCTTGTCGCCCGGCAGCGTGACGGGGGCCGGTGCGGAGCGGCGCTCCGGCACGTAGCCGCCGAGCTGACGGCGACGCTCCTGCATGTACTGGATCTCCGGCGCGTCGGCACCCGGGTGGTAGTACGGGGGCTCGTACGGGTTGGCGTCGAGCTCCTCGTCCGTGATCGGGATGCGCAGCGAGTCGCGCAGCGTCTTGAGGTCGGCCAGGCCGACCTTCTTCATCTGGTGCGTCGAGTTGCGCCCCGCGAAGCCCGAGCCCAGGCCGTAGCCCTTGACCGTGTGGGCCAGGATGACCGTGGGCTGGCCCGTGTGGGCCGTGGCCGCCGCGTACGCCGCGTAGAGCTTGCGGTAGTCGTGGCCGCCGCGCTTGAGGGCCCAGATGTCGTCGTCCGACATGTTCTCGACGAGCTGCTTGGTGCGCGGGTCGCGACCGAAGAAGTGCTCGCGGATGAACGCGCCGCTCTCAGCACGGTAGGTCTGGTAGTCGCCGTCGGGCGTGACGTTCATCAGGTTGACGAGCGCACGGTCCTTGTCGGCGTTGAGCAGGGTGTCCCACTCGCGGCCCCAGATGACCTTGATGACGTTCCAGCCCGCGCCGCGGAACTGCGCCTCGAGCTCCTGGATGATCTTGCCGTTGCCACGGACCGGGCCGTCGAGGCGCTGCAGGTTGCAGTTGACCACGAAGTTCAGGTTGTCCAGGCCCTGCTGCGCGGCGAGCTGCAGCATGCCGCGGCTCTCCGGCTCGTCCATCTCGCCGTCACCGAGGAAGGCCCAGACGTTCTGCTGGCTCGTGTCCTTGATGCCGCGGTTGTGCAGGTAGCGGTTGGTCCACGCCTGGTAGATGGCCGAGGCCGGGCCGAGGCCCATGGAGACCGTGGGGAACTCCCAGAAGTCCGGCATGAGGCGCGGGTGCGGGTAGGACGGCAGGCCGCCGCCCGCGTGCGACTTCTCCTGGCGGAACCCGTCGAGCTGGTCCGCCGAGAGGCGACCCTCGAGGAACGCGCGGGCGTAGACGCCGGGGCTCGCGTGACCCTGGAAGTAGACCTGGTCACCGCCGCCCGGGTGGTCCTTGCCGCGGAAGAAGTGGTTCAGGCCCACCTCGTACAGCGTCGCGACCGACGCGTAGGACGAGATGTGTCCACCGACCCCGATCCCGGGACGCTGGGCGCGCGTGACCATGACGGCGGCGTTCCAGCGGTTCCAGCTGCGGTAACGACGCTCCATGGCCTCGTCGCCGGGGAAGTACGGCTCCTCGTGCACACCGATGGTGTTGACGTAGGGCGTGTTGATGGACGTGGGGATCGCGACGTTGCGCTCGCGTGCTCGCTTGAGCATGTTGAGCAGGACGTAGCGCGCACGAGGGCCGCCACGGTCGTCGATCAGTCCGTCCAGGGACTCGACCCACTCGCTCGTCTCAGCGGGGTCGATGTCCGGTACTTGGCTGAGCAGACCGTTGATCAGCGGTCCTGTCTCGTCAAACGAAGCCACCAGCAACCTCATATCTCGTTCGGAGCGGTATTCGGATTGAATCACGGCGCGGTACACCGTGCCCGCTCTCCTCCAACCACTCCTGCGCAGCGAGAGCAGTCGCTGGTGGCGACTGTGCCCTCCACACTCTCGGGTGGTCGAACCATTCTGTTACCCCGCAGCCAGGAAGTCACACCACAAGGGGGTCAAGGGAGCGTGATCCTCATGACACAAGAGGGTGTGGGTCGGGTGAGCAGGGGGTGAAGGTGGTGGTCGCGCGGGGTCCGGCGAGGGTGGGTGCGGGCTCGCCGAAGGCCCGACGACGGAGCCCCCGTCCGGCCGTGGGGGCACCTTCGCGCGGGCTCTGACGTTGTGCCGAGTGCGGTTCCCCGCAACACTGGGCTTCTGCGCTGGTGGAAACGCCGCACGAAACGCCCGTCCTGCTGAGGCATGCGGGAGTGCCGTGGGCTACCTTTGCCAAGCAGGGCACTGATCATCAAGCAGTACGAAGAAGGGAAAGAGACACAAGTGGGAGCGACGACGGACCCCCAGGGTGCAGGACGCCTGGGGTTCCTCTCTGGCCATGTGGTGCAGGAGTTCGGTTGGGGCGAGGACGTCGACGACGACCTGCGCGCCGAGATCGAGGAGCTCGTCGGCTCCGAGCTGGTGGACGAGGACTACGGCGACGTGACCGACGGCGTCGTCGTCTGGTGGCGCGAGGACGACGGCGACCTGGCCGACATGCTCGTGGACGTCCAGACCGTGCTCGACGACGGTGGTCTCATCTGGATCTTCACGCCCAAGGCGGGCCGCGACGGCCACGTGGGCCACAACGACCTCCAGGAAGCCGCGACGACGGCCGGCCTGCACGCGACCAGCACGTTCGCGATCGCGCCGGACTGGTCCGCGACCAAGCTCGGGACGCGTGGCCGTGGGCGCTGAGGCGCCCGAGCTCGTGGTCCGGCCCGGCGACGTCGCCCCGGACTTCACGCTGACCGACACGCACGGCACCCCGGTCCGGCTCTCGGACCTGCGCGGTGGCCCCGTCCTGCTCGTGTTCGTGCCGTTCGCCTTCTCGGGGACGTGCACGAGCGAGCTGTGCGAGCTCCGCGACAACATCGAGGACTTCGAGACCGCGGGCGTCACGCTCTTCGCGATCTCGTGCGACCCGGTGTTCTCGCTCAAGGCCTGGGCTGCGCAGGAGGGCTACACGTTCGAGCTCCTGTCCGACTTCTGGCCGCACGGCGAGGTCTCGCGCCAGTACGGGGTGTTCGACGACGAACGCGGCCTCGCGATCCGCGGCAGCTTCCTGATCGACGCGGACGGCGTCGTCCGGTGGTCCGTCGTGAACCCGCGCGGGCAGCGCCGGGACCTCGCGGGGTACAAGGCGGCGCTCGCGGAGCTCTGACACACCTCCTCGGCGGGCGTGCCGCGGCTCTGAGCCGTGGTGCGCCCGCTCGTGCGTCGATAGACCGGTGAACCGCGTGGTCGTGGGACGAACGACGACCGGTCCCACGGACCGGCGTTCGACGGGCGCCCCGGCGTGGTCCGCCCGCGGTGGCCGTGCGCCGTCGGGCAGGGGATGCCCGATCTGCGGCTGATGTGCGAGGCACGGCCGGTGACCCGGTAGGCTGTGCACCGCTGTTCTGGGGCCTGTAGCTCAGTTGGTTAGAGCGCCACGCTTACACCGTGGATGTCGGGGGTTCGAGTCCCTCCGGGCCCACCATCACAGACGTCGGCAGTGCTCCTGGTACCGGGACCACGTCCCGCCGACGAGACGCGTCGTGCCTGTGCCAGAGTGGGCGCATGGCATCTCGGCAGACCCTCGACGAGGCCGACCGTCGCCTGGTCGCACTCTGGGCCGCGGACTGCGCGGAGCGGGTCCTTCCCCTGTTCGAGGCCGAGGCTCCGGACGACGGACGCGCGCGCGACGGGGTCGAGCGCGCACGGTCGTTCGGGCGCGGCGAGCTCGACACCGCTGGGGAGATCCGCCGCCGGTTCGTCGCGGGCCGGGCAGCGCAGTCGGCGACGACGCCCGCGGCCGTCGCCGCCGCACGGGCGGCCGGCCAGGCCTCAGGGGTCGCGCACATGGGTGCGCACGCCCTCGGAGCGGCCGCCTACGCGGCGAAGGCCGCTGCGCTCGCCGCGACCGACCAGGAAGCCGGCCGTCGTGCGGAGGTCCGCTGGCAGGTCGCGCACATGACCGCGGGCGTCCGCACCGGTCTCGCACACCTGCCGCTGCTCGGCGAGGACTCCTCCGGTCCCCTGGGGGCGGGGTTGCTGGCGTCGGGGGTGCTCGCCACGACCATCCGTGAGATCCAGGCCGAGCTGTCGCGACCGCTTCCGGCTGCTTGACGGGTCCAGCGCCGTCCGCCCTCGGCCCGCAGCGTCGCGGGAGCGCCGCGGTCGGGCGTGTGGCTGACCGGTCCCAGGGGCCGGGGCGTGGGACGAACGGGCTGCCGCGACAGTCCTTCACTGACAGCAACGATGCGTGTCGGTGGCTTCTCCTACTGTGACGTCCGACGCCGCGCCGACGGAGCGCGGTCGCCCTCGGACCCCGGTCCGACGGCCCGGACGAGACGGCGGGGAAGACGTGTTCGAGAAGATCAAGGGTTGGCTCCAGGGAGGCGACGACGGCGCGGTCGAGGGCGGCGGGGCGCCGCTCGGGGTCGAGAAGGCGCGGCGCGGCGCACCGTCCGGCCGGCTGGTCGACGGGCTGAAGATCCTGGACGCGGACACCCCGGGTCTCGCGGCGCGGGCGGTCGCCTACGTCCACACCGGAGAGGGCCCCGAGCTCGTGACCGAGCTCTCGCAGCGCAGCGACGACTCGACGGACCGGCTGCTCAACCGACCCGCGACGCTCGGCGTGTGGACCTACACGAGCCAGGCCCAGGACAAGGCCATCAAGGAGCGCGTGCCCGGCTGGAACGTGGACAAGAGCGCGACGGCCCGCAGCAACCTCTACACGCTCACCGAACCCGTCGAGGTCGAGGCGCTCGTCCGTCTCGGCCGGCTCTTCGCAGCCGTCTCGCCCGACGTCTCGCGCGCCTCGGACCGGCTTCCGGCCTGGTTCGCGGCCCTGCTGACGGACGTCGCGAAGACGTGCGGCGACCGGCGCACCCGGGGCAAGGGTGACAAGCCCGGCATCCGCAGCGCCTGGACCCCCGAGCTGCTGGTCGCGATCCTGCGCGACGGCGGGGTCGCCGAGGCGAACATCCCGGCCGCCGTCGTCGCGGCGATCTTCGACCGTCCCGTCACGGCGGACTACTACGGCGACCCCCTCGCGGTGTTCGCGGCGCAGGCCGGCGTCGAGGACTACCTGGTCGCCCACCACGACGAGGTCGTGGCCGTCGCCTCGCTGCTACGCGCGACCGGCAAGGTCGAGCTGCTCCAGTTCCTGCGCGCCCAGCCCGCGGCGCGTGACGCGTTCGTCGGGGTCGTCGCGCAGCTCGCGACGGACAGCGCCAAGTCGGTGCGCGAGCAGGCCGCGGGCAACCTCGCGGCGCTGCCAGCCGCGCGCCAGGTCGAGCTTCTCGAACCCCTGCTCGCCACCATGCCCGCGAGCCGTCTCGGTGGGCTCGTGACCCACCTCGTGGGCGTCGAGGGCGGGCTCGACGCACTGCGACGCGCGCACGCCGCCGACGGCCGCGGCGCTCGCGGCACGCTGCTCTCGAACGCGCTCGAGCGCGCCACGGCCCTCGACGTCGAGAGGGTCGTGGTCGACGAGCCCCTCGACCTCCCGCCCTTCACCCCGCTGCCCGACGCCCAGCTCGGCGAGCCGTTCGTCCGCTCGGCGCGCGACGCGGTCGACCGCCGCCTCGCCGCGGCCCGCAAGGAGCTCGAGGACCTCGAGGCACTGCCCAAGGCCGAGGCTCAGAGCTGGCGGCTCTCGCACGCCCGGGGAACGGTCAAGGACCTCTCGGCGATCTCCGACGACCACCTCCGTCAGGTCGCCCAGTACCTCTCCGGGGCACTCACCAAGGTGCCGCCGCACAAGGTGCTCGTCGAGCTCCAGGCACCCGCGATCCGCAACCGCCTCGAGGGCCTGACCATGCTCCACGACATCCGCTTCGCGCGCTCGCACGGCGGGGGCCGGCAGCGGTACCCCTGGTACCAGCTCAACGCCACGTCCGACCTCGCGATGGACGTGCGGATCCTGGCCGACGGCGTCGAGCGCGCGGGCGTCCAGGACTCCGAGTCGGCCGTCGCGGAGCTCGTGTTCGACTCCTGGTTCGCCCGGGAGACGTTCGCGCCCGAGCACCTGTGGCCCTACTACGCCGAGCACCCGGCCGCGCTCGAGACCCACCTCGGCCTTCGCCCCCCGACCAAGGTCGACAGCTACAGCCGCTCCGAGCGGCTCGAGGTTGCGCTCACGATCCTCGGCGGTTTCCCCACGATCCCGAACCGCTACCTCCCGCGCCTGGCCGAGCTCGCGCTCGGGGAGGGCAAGACGCACCGCGTCGCCGCGCAGAAGGTGCTCGAGTCGCACGCCGGTGCCCGCGACCTGGCCGAGCAGGGGCTGCGCGACGGCAAGACCGAGATCCGGGTCACGGCCGCCGTCTGGCTCCAGCGTCTGGGAGACCCGGCCGCGATCCCGGCGCTGCGTGCGGCGCTCACCAAGGAACGCCGCGAGGTGGCCCGCGCGGCGCTCCTCGGAGCGCTCGAGGCGCTCGGTGACGACATCTCCACGGAGATCGCCCCCACGACCCTGCTCGCCGAGGCGACCAAGGGTCTCAAGGGCAAGGCCCCCGCGAGCATGGCCTGGTTCCCCGTCGACGGGCTGCCCCAGCTCCGGTGGGCCGCGGACGGGAAGCCCGTGCCGGCCGAGGTCGTGCGGTGGTGGGTCGTGCTCTCCGTCAAGCTCAAGGACCCCAGCGGGCTCGGCCTGGTCGCCCGCTACGTCTCGCTGCTCGACGAGCAGAGCCGCGCGGCGCTCGGCCGGTTCGTGCTCGATGCATGGATCGGTCAGGACACGCGTGGCCCTTCCGCCGAGGAGAGCCGCGCCTATGCCGACCGCGAGGCCCAGCAGCGCTACGACCGCTACCAGCACTGGTACAAGCAGCACCCCCAGTACTACGAGGCAGAGGCCTCCCGGACGGTCGACCAGCACCACCAGGACGCTTTCCGCGAGCACCAGGCCAACTACCTCGGGTCGGCCATCAACGACAAGGGGCTGCTCGCCCTGACCGTCGGCATGCCGGGTACGGACCTGTCCCGTGCCGCCCAGCAGTACCTCAAGACGCACATCACCCGACGCGCGCAGATCGAGGCGCTCGTCCGGGCGCTCGCGGCCAACGGCGACCCGGCAGCCATCCAGCTCCTGCTGTCGGTCGCGCGCCGCCACCGGCAGGCCACGGTGCAGGCGATCGCTCAGGCCCTCGCCCAGGACCTGGCCGATCGCCGGGGCTGGTCCGCCGAGGAGCTCGCGGACCGCACGGTGCAGACCGCGGGCTTCGAGGACGACGGGATCTTGCACCTGCACCTCGGCGCACGCGAGTACACGGGGCGCATCACGTCCACGTTCACGCTCGAGCTCACCAACGAGGCGGGCAAGGTCGTCAAGGCGTTGCCCGCGGCCCGGGTGGACGACGACGCCGAGCAGGTCAAGGCCGCCAAGTCGCAGCTCTCGGCGAGCAGGAGGGAGCTCAAGGCCGTCGTCGCGCTGCAGACGCAGCGCCTGTACGAGGCCATGTGCACCGGGCGCGAGTGGCCCGCGGCCGACTGGCAGGAGTTCGTGGCCGGCCACCCGATCATGTCGCGGCTCGCCGCCGGCCTCGTCTGGCTCGAGAACCCCGGTCCGGACCAGCGGGCGTTCCGCCCGGGCGACGGGGGAGCGCTGATCGACGTCGACGACGAGGACCTGACCCTCGCCGACGGGGCGACCGTGTCGGTCGCGCACGGGGTGCTGCTCGGCGCGGACCAGACCGACCGCTGGCGCGAGCACCTCGCCGACTACGAGATCAAGCCGCTGTTCGACCAGCTCGAGGTCGCGGTGCCCGTCACGGACCAGAAGGCGACGTCGATCGCGGACCGCCAGGGCTGGCTCACCGACAGCTTCACGGTGCGCGGCCGTGCGACCAAGCTCGGCTACTCGCGCAGCCAGGCGGAGGACGGCGGGTGGTTCTCGGGCTACGAGAAGGCGTACCCGAGCGTGGGGATCACCGCGATCATCGAGTTCACGGGCGCGTTCCTGCCCGAGGAGAACATCCCAGCGGCCCTCACCCAGCTGGTCTTCCGCCGCACCACGCGGGCCTACGGGCAGAGCGCCGAGGCGCGCCTCGCGGACCTGCCGCCCGTCCTGGTCGCGGAGTCCTACCGCGACTACCTGACCGTCGCTGCCGGTGGCAGCTTCGACGCCGAGTGGGAGAAGAAGAGCGCATGGTGACCACACCGACCGCCGCACCGAGCAGCACGCCCCCGGTCCTCGACCGCGAGGCGACGCAGGAGATCCGCCCGCCCGCCGAGGTGCGGTTCGCGCACGAGCTCGCTGCTCTCGAGGCGGCCGACCGGGCCAGGGGAGCAGAGCTCCCGCCCGGCTGGCGGCTCAGCCCGCGGGCCGTCCGTGCCTTCGTCGTGGGCGACGCGGAACTCGGGGTGCGCCGGAAGTTCTACGGCGACGACCCGCTCGTGGACCGTGCCGTCGTCTCCCTGCTGGGACGCCAGGGCCTCATGCTCGTGGGCGAGCCCGGCACCGCGAAGTCGATGCTCTCCGAGCTGCTCGCGGCCGCGGTGAGCGGCACGTCGAACCTCACGGTCCAGGGCACGGCCGGCACCACCGAGGATCACATCCGATACTCGTGGAACTACGCGCTACTCATCGCCGAGGGACCCAGCGAGCGCTCGCTCGTGCCGTCGGCCGTCCAGCAGGCCATGAGCGCCGGGAAGATCGTCCGGTTCGAGGAGATCACGCGCTGCGCCCCCGAGATCCAGGACACCCTGGTCTCGATCCTGTCGGAGAAGCAGCTCATGATCCCCGAGCTCGGGAGCGAGGCGCGGGTCTCGGCCCGGCCGGGGTTCAACGTGCTCGCGACCGCGAACCTCAAGGACCGTGGCGTGCACGAGATGTCGGCCGCGCTCAAGCGACGGTTCAACTTCGAGACCATCAAGCCGCTGACGGACCGCCAGTTCGAGATCGACCTCATCGAGGCGCAGCTGACCGCCGAGCTCGGTGCTCCCGCCGACCGCCCCCCGCTCTCGCGCGACGTCCTGGACGTGCTCGTCACGGCGTTCCAGGACCTGCGGACCGGGGCCACGAGCAACGGGGCGCCCGTCAAGCGACCCGAGACCGTGATGTCGACGGCCGAGGCCGTCAACGTCGCGGTCGCGGCCTCGCTCGAGGCGCGCTACCTCGGCGACGGGACGGTGACCCCCGCCGAGGTCGCGCGCCAGCTCGCGGGCGTGGCCTCCAAGGGGGACGAGGAGGACGCCCGTCGGCTCCGGCACTACGTCGACAACGTGGTGCGCGAGCGTGCGCGGCGCGACCCGCGCTGGAAGTCCTTCCTCTCGGCGGCGGAGTCCCTGTGGCAGTAGCACCCGTGCCGGTGCGGGCGGCCTGGGAGCTCGCGCCCGAGCGGATGCAGCGTGCGGTTGCGGGCGTCGAGGCGCTGCGGGACGAGGGCATCTACCTCGCCCCCGTCCGGCACCACAGCCCGGCGTGCGCGCTCGCGGTCGAGGCGCTCCTCGACGAGGTGCGTCCCGCCGTCGTGCTCATCGAAGGGCCCGAGGAGTACGGCCGGCTGCTGCCCGCGCTGCTCGACCCCCGCACGCGCCCTCCCGTCGCCGTGCTGAGCCTCGGGACCGACGGCAAGGGGGCGGGGTTCTACCCCCTCGCCGAGTTCTCGCCCGAGTGGGTCGCGCTGCGCACGGCCGACCGGCTGGGAGCACAGGTCGCGTTCGTCGACCGGTCCTGGGCCGCGCGGGAGGAGGCCGCCGCGCCGGGTGCGTCAGACGCGCCCGACGCGCCCGACGCACCGGGCGAGGACGAGGACGACGCGTTCGCCCGGACCCTGCAGTCCGAGCGCAACCTCGCGCACTCGCGGACCGTCGCGGCCATCGCGGAGCGTCTCGGGTGCCGTGACCACGACGAGGTGTGGGACCACCTGTTCGAGGCACGCACGCGCGAGCAGCTCACGGACTGGCGCGAGCTCTTCGACGACGTCTTCGCGTGGGCGACGCTCGCGCGCCTGGACTACGAGGAGGAGGTGCTCGACGCCGACGGGTCGCTCGCACGGGAGGCCCTCATGTCCGCCCGCGTCGCCGAGCACAGGGCTCGGGTCGAGGGGCCCGTGGTCGTCGTGACGGGCGCGTTCCACACGCTCGCGCTCGTCGAGGCGCTCACCGGGGCGCCCGAGGGTGAGGCGGTCGTGGGCCGCCGTCCGGCAGGCGGCTACGGCGACCCAGCCGCCGCCGACGCCTGGCTGATCCGCTACGACCACGAGCGGCTCGACGGCCTGCGCGGATACGGCGCGGGCATGCCCTCGCCCGGGTACTACGAGCGTCTCTGGGCCGCGCACCGCGACCCCGCCGGGCCCTCGGCGCTCAGCACCGCGCTCCTCGTCGACGTCGCGGCCGCCGCCACGACCCGTGGCGCGCAGGTGAGCTTTGCCGAGGTGGCGTCGGCGGCCGAGCAGGCGCGTCGTCTCGCCGACCTGCGCGAGCGGCCGTGGCCGGGGCGCACCGACCTGCTCGACGCCCTCACCTCGTGCTTCGTCAAGGACGACGGCGGGCTCGACCTGGGTCTGGGACGTCCCCTCGGGCAGGCCGTCGCCGAGGTGTTCGGCGGCCGGGCTCTGGGTGAGGTCCCGCCGGGGCTCGCGTCGCCACCGCTCGTCCAGCGCGCCCGGGAACAGGCCGAGGCGCTGCGGCTCGTCGTGACCGACTCGACGCCGCGCCGCACGCGCCTCGACGCCCGGCGCACGCCCCGGCACCGGGAGCGCCGGGCCTTCCTCGCGCTCATGGACTTCGTGGGGAGCGGGTTCGCGCACCAGGTCTCGGGTCCTGACCACGTCTCGGGCCGCGGTCTCGGGCTGCTGGTCGAGGAGTGGGAGTACGCCTGGACGCCGCTCGTCGAGGCCTCCCTGGTCGAGCTCTCGCACCAGGGGGCGACGCTCGAGGCCGTCGCGGTGCACCGCCTGCACCGGCTCGAGCACGAACTCGCGACGACCGGCCGCTCGGCGCTCGGGGTCGCGCGACTCGTCGCGCAGGCCGTCGTCCTGGGGCTCACCGACCACCTCGACCGGCTCGTCGCTCTCCTGCGGGCCACGCTCGACGTCGACCCGTCGCTCGAGTCGGTCGTGGGCGGGCTGCACCGCCTGGTCGACCTGTGGGACGCGCGCGTCGAGCTCGGCCTGGACGAGCACGCCACGGAGCTGCTCGACCTGGTCGACCACGGCCTGGCGACCGCCGCCTACCTGGTCCCCGGCCTGGGGAAGGTCGACGCGGACGCGGAGCCCGCGGCCGTCGGGACGCTCGTCTCGCTGCGCGACCTCCTGCGCGAGGCGCACCGCGCGGGCGATCGTCCCCGCGTGCCCGACGGCGGCGCGCGGGCTCTCGCGGACGCGCCCGGTACGGGCGGAGCACCCGGCCGCAGCGCACGAGGCGTCGAGCCCGTGCGCCGCGAGCTGGACCGTCTGCGCGAGGACCGCGGCACGGCCCCAGGAGTCCGGGGAGCCCTCGTGGGGCTCGCCGCGGTCGACGACGCCCTCGACGACGACGTGCTGGTCGCCGAGGTGCGCGCCCAGCTCAGCCCCGGCGCGGACCCGGTCGCCGCGGTCCGCTTCCTCGGGGGGCTGCTGCGGGTGGCCCCCGACCTCCTGCTGCACACCCCCGAGCTGTTCGACGCGGTCCACGCCGGGCTGCGAGACCTCGACGAGGCCGCGTTCCTGGCCGTCCTGCCGGACCTGCGCCGCGCCTTCACGTGGCTCAAGCCCGCCGAGACGCACCGGCTCGCGCAGCAGGTCGCCGAACGCACGGGGACCCGCGCCGAGCGGATCGACGTGCACCTGGCGGCGACCGAGCAGGACCTCGAGGCGGGCCTCGCGCTCGAGCGCGAGCTCGCCGCGATGCTCGACCGCGACGGCCTCGGTGCCTGGGGCGGCGGGACGCGTCACGCGCACGCCGGCTCCACGGGCCCGGCCGCCGACCGGACGCTCGACGACCAGGCCGACCACGACCTCCAGGAGAACTACTCGTGACCGCCCCGCACACCGACCGCGACAGCGCCCGCCGCCCCGGTGGTGGCGCCGCCGTCCCCGTGACCGGCCTCGCGGTCGGCCCTGCGACCAGCCAGGTGACCGACCTGGAGGCCGCCCGCCGCTGGCGGCTCGTCCTGGGACGCTACGCGGCCCAGGAGCTCCAGCAGGGACCGGGCGACGCCGGGATCGAACGAGCGCTGCAGTACCTCTACGACCGCGAGTACGTCGAGCGCGGCCACCGTCTGGGCACGCAGCCGGGCGCTCGGGGCGGCGGAGGGAGCCTCGATCCCTCGGCGCTCAAGGCGCTCGACTGGCTCGGCCAGGCGCGCACGCTCTTCCCGCGCGAGACGTTCGAGCGCATGCAGGTCGACGCGGTGAGCCGCTACCGGCTCACCGAGCTGCTCGCCGACCCGGACGCAGCCGAGGCCCTCGAGCCCAGCCGCGAGCTCGCGACCGCGCTGCTGCAGGTCCGCGGCCGGCTCGACGAGCGTGCCGCGGCCGGGCTGCGGTCCGTCATCGCGCGCGTGGTCGAGGACATCGTGCGACGGCTGCGCCCGCAGTTCGCGACCGCACTGAGCGGACGCAAGGACCGGTCGCGGCGCTCGATGCACAAGGTCAGCCAGAACTTCGACGGCAAGCGCACGCTCCAGGCCAACCTCTCGCGCTACGACCCCGAGTCGGGCCGGCTGATCGTCCAGGACGTGCGGTTCGTGTCCCGGGCGCGTCGCACGCTCACCTGGGAGGTCGTGCTCGTCGTCGACCAGTCGGGGTCCATGGCGGCCTCGCTCCTGTACAGCGCGGTCTGCGCGGGCATCATGTCGGCCCTGCCAGGGATCACGGTGCGGCTCGCGGTGTTCGACACCAACGTGGTCGACCTGTCGCACCTCGCGCACGACCCGGTCGCGGTCCTCCTCACGGCCCAGCTCGGGGGAGGCACCGACATCGCCAAGGCCATGCGCTACGCCGAGCAGCAGGTGACGAACCCGAGCCGCACGGTCGTGGTGCTCGTGAGCGACTTCGAGGAGGGCGGGTCGGTGGCCCAGCTCCTCGCGTCCGTCCGGCGGCTCGCGGAGTCGGGCGTCCGGCTGCTCGGCCTCGCGGCGCTCGACGAGTCCGCCGAGCCCGTCTACGACCAGGGCACGGCGCGTCGCCTGGCCGAGAGCGGCATGCACGTCGCCGCGCTCACGCCCGAGCGGTTCGCCGAGTGGCTCGGGGAGGTGCTCGTATGACGTCCGCCTGGTTGGCCGTGTTCGCGGGGTACGACGACGCCGCGCTCGTCGCGCTCGGCAACGCGGGCCTGCTGCGGCGCGCCCGCAAGGACCTCGCCGGGGGAGAGGTGTCGCTCGCGTCGGAGTCCCCGGACGAGGTCGTGGTCGCCTGCGGGTCAGCGGTGGTCCGGCTCGGACCGAAGGGTCCGGTCGCCGCGTCGTGCTCGTGCCCGACGGCGGGCGTGTGCCAGCACGTCGTGGCCGCGTGCCTCTGGGCCCGCGAGCGCCCGGACGGCTCGTCGCCCGAACCCGTCGCGGACGACGGCAGCCGTGGGGCTGTGGCGGCGGACGGTGGAACGGTCGACGGAGGCGGCGGACGCGGCGCCCCCGCGGGCCCCGGTCCCGGACCTGCCGAGACCGGCGAGGCTGCCGACCCTCTCGCCGCGCTCCTCGACCTGACCCCGGCCGCAGTGTGCCGGGCCGCGGGCAAGGTGGCCGTGCGGCGGGTCGTCGAGCGTCTGCCGAGCGTGCTCCTCGCGGGAGTCACGGAGGAGGGTAACGGCATCACGGACGCGTGCGAGCTCGCGATCGACGGCGCACGGCTCACGATCTCGTGGCCGAGCGGCGGTCCGTCGACCAGCGTCGTCTTCGTCGCCCCCGCGGGGTACGGCGGCATGGTCGTCGCGGGGAGGTCGACCGCCGCCGACCAGGCCGCCGCACGCCTCGAAGCGGTCGTCCGTGTCTTCGCGCGCGAGGGCCGCGCGTGGTCGTGGCCCCACGAGATCGAGGTCGAGCGTTCCGGCGAGCTGACCACCGCCCAGCGGGCTGGGCTCGAGGAGGCGAGCGCCGTCGTCGGGCACGTGGTCGATGCCGGGCTGTCCCACCTCGGTGCCGACGCCGCCGACACGCTGCGCGGCGCGGCCGGGCGTGCCCGGCTCGTGGGCCTCCTGCTGCTCCACCGGCTCCTGCTCGTCGCCGCAGGTCTCGTCGACGGGCTCGCGTCGCGCGACGACGACGTGACCGAGGCCGACGCGCTGGGCGCGCTCGCCGAGGCGTGGGCGCTCGCGGCCGCGCTCCGGGACGCGCCTGCCGGGGCACTGCCGGACCTGGTCGGCGCTCCCGCCCGGAGAGGGCGCGGCACCGCGGCCGACGAGGACGACGAACGGCCCGGGCGCCTCGTGCCGCTCGGGGTGCGGTGGTGGCGCGCCGCGAGCGGGGCGCGCGGCATGACCCTCACGGCCTGGGACCAGGTGCACGGCGTGGTGCGCACGGCCACTGCCGCGCGCCCGTCGGGAGCCGACCCGGCGTTCCGTCGCGACGTGGACCTGCCGATGCTGTGGGGGGCCTCGGTCGCGAGCGTCTGTGCGGGACCGTTCACGCTCGAGGCCCCTGAGATCCGCCACGACGGGTCCCTCAGCGTCACCGCGCGCACGCGTCGCGTGGGGGGTGAGAGATTCGACGTCGAGGAGCTGCGCACCATCGCCGGGCGGCTCCAGGACACCGCGACCACCGGGGTGGTCGGCTTCGGTCGAGCGGCCCGCCGGGTGCGTCTGGTCATGGTGCGCGAGACGGGGGCCGTCGGGGTCGAGGAGGTGCGGCGTGAGGTCACCTGGCCCGTCATCGCGGCCGACGGCGCGACGCACGTCCTGCGCGTCGCGGTCGACCAGGAACGGAGCGTCGAGGCGCTGCTGTCGGTCGTCGCGTCGCGCCGACCCGTGGTCGCGGTCCTCGTCGAGCGCGAGCCGGGCGGGGGAGCGGACGAGCCCGTGGGCATCTTCCTGCGCGACGGCACGGGAGGGCTCGAGCTCTATTCGCCCTCGATGTCGCCCGTGTACCGCACGGCGCCGGGCTGGACCGCGATGCGTCGCCTCACGGCGCGGATCGCCGCGCTGCGCAAGGCGTCGACGACCACGCACGTCGCCGAGCCCGGCGACCGAGGGCCCGTCGTGCGGGTCTGCGAGCCCGCGCTCGAGGTCGTCGACTCGCTCGGGGCGACGGGCCGCCGTCGCCTCACGGGATGGCAGCACGAGGCGCTCACCACGCGCCAGCGCCTCGCCGGGGACCTCGGGATGGCGACCGTCGAACGATCCGTCGCGGACCTGCTCGCCGACCCCACGACGGAGAACGTGCTGCGGGCGAGGTTCGTGCTCGGTCGGGCGCTCGCGCTCACCGGACGGTAGGTCGGGGCAGGAGGAAGGCACCCGGGCAGCGGGCCGGGGCGGTGGCCGAGGAGTGTCAGACCCGCAGGGCAGACTCTGCGTCGTGTACTCGGTCCCGCTCCGCACGTCGCCCGCCGACCCGGGCCTCGTCGGCGTCCAGGACCTCGACACCCGCGGCGAGCCCCTCGCCACCCCGCGACGGACCCGCTGGCCCGACGCGGTCCTCGGGCCCGTTGCAGCCCCGCCCGGACCGCCAGCACCCACGACCCGCTGGGTCTGGGACGACACCAACCTCTGGTACCCCGCGGCCCTCGCCGCAGGTCGGCGCGTCGAGCGTGGCCACGACCTCCGGCTGTCCCGCGCGATCCTGCGGCACTCGACGCTGACCGCAGGCACGGCCCTCGCGCAGGCACCGCGCGACGCGTGGGACGAGATGGTCCCGGTACCGACCGCACCCGTCCCGGGGCTCGAGCGCCCCGACGCGCTCTTCGACCTCGGCGACCGGCGTGCCGTCTCCCCACCCGACCCGGGCGCGGAGCTGCGCAGGCAGCTCGAGGCCGTCGCGAGGTCGTCGGGCCCGGGGCGGCTGCGCCTGCTGCTCGCCGCGGAGTCCGCGGGCGCCCTGGTGGCTGCCGAGATGAGCCACGCCGGGCTGCCGTGGCGCGAGGACCTCCACGACGCGATGCTCTCCGGGGTCCTGGGCCCCCGGCCACCCCTCGGCCTGCGGCCGGCCCGCCTCGAGGCGCTGGCCGAGCAGGTCCGGACCGCGCTCGACGCCCCCGCCCTCAACCCCGACTCGGCCCCCGAGCTGCTCAAGGCCCTCGAGTACGCGGGGGTCGGCGTGAAGTCGACCCGCAAGTGGGACCTCGAACGGGTGGACCACCCGGTCGTGGCACCCCTGCTCGAGTACAAGAAGCTCAGCCGCCTCCTGACGGCCAACGGCTGGAACTGGCTCGACACCTGGGTGCGCGGCGGGAGGTTCCGACCCGAGTACGTCGTCGGGGGCGTCGTCACGGGCCGCTGGGCCGCCAACGGCGGGGGAGCGCTCCAGCTCCCGCACCAGGTCAGGTCGGCCGTGGTCGCGGACCCGGGCTGGAAGCTCGTCGTGGCCGACGCGGCTCAGCTCGAGCCCCGCGTCCTCGCGGGGCTCTCGGGAGACCTCGTCATGGCCGAGGCCGGCCGCGGCGGCGACATGTACCAGGGCATCGTCGACGCGGGCGCGGTCGAGACGCGTGCGCAGGCCAAGATCGGGATGCTCGGCGCCATGTACGGCGGCACCACGGGCGAGAGCGGGCTCATGCTGCCGCGCCTGGCCAAGGCGTTCCCCCGGGCCCTGGAGCTCGTCGAGCAGGCCGCCCGCGCGGGCGAGCGCGGCGAGATCGTGACCACGCGACTGGGGCGCAGCTCGCCCCCGCCCGGGTCGGGCTGGGAGGAGACGCAGGGCAGCGCGTACGACGAGTCCGCGTCGAGCGACGCCCAGTCCCGCGCCCGCAGCCAGACCCGCGCGTGGGGCCGCTTCACCCGGAACTTCGTCGTGCAGGGGACCGCCGCGGAGTGGGCGCTGTGCTGGATGGCCTCGCTGCGCGGGCGGCTCGCCGCGATGCCGCAGGCCCGGATCCCGGGCCGGGCCCCCGCGCCCTTCACCGAGCAGCCGCACATGGTCTTCTTCCTGCACGACGAGATCATCGTGCACGCCCCCGCCGAGCTCGCCGAGCACGTCGCGGACGAGATCCGGGCCGCGGGCACCGAGGCCGGGAAGCTGCTCTTCGGGGACTTCCCGGTCGACTTCCCGCTCACGGTCGCGATCGTCGACGACTACTCGCGGGCCAAGTAGGCGACGGGCGCTCACGGACGTCCCAGGACCTGGCGGACGACTGGTCAGAGATCGGCGCGCGGTTCGCCGCGGTACGTCCCGATGGACCAGAGGTTGCCCTCGGGGTCGGCGAGGACCAGCTCGCGGCTCCCGTAGTCGGTCTCACGCAGCGGGGCGACGATCGTGGCCCCGGCGCGCGTCGCCCGGTCCTCGATCTCCTCGACCCCGACGCCGCTCCCGGAGTCCCCGGCGACCACGTACCCCCCGAACGTGCCGGGCTGACGGGACCACTCGCCATCGGGCTTGTGAGACCCCAGCATGATTCCCCCGCCGGGCGGCCAGTCGAGCTGCGCGTGCGCGACCCGACCGTCCTCTTCGGTCATGACGGTGTTGCGCCGGAAGCCCACGACGTCGACGAGGAAGTCGATCAGCGCGGGCGCGTCGTGGGCCTGGAGCGTGGGCCAGACCTGTGCCTGAGGTGTTCTGTCGGTGTCCATGCCTTCAGCCTGCGCGCGGGGCGCCGCCCCCGGCTTGGATGTTTGCGCGTTCCTCGACCAGCCAGGCGGTGGGGCTCAGGCCCGCGAAGGCGTGGAAGTCCCGCACCAGGTGGGAGTGGTCGGCGTAACCGGTGCGCTCGGCGATCGCCGTGAGGTTCGGGCCCGACTGTGTCAGGGACCTCGCGCGGACGGCGTCCCGGGCCGCGTCGAAGCGGACCAGGCGGCAGGCGGCTCCCGGGCTCAGGCCGAGCTCGGCCGTGAACAGCGACGAGAGCTGGCGGGTGCTGAGCCACACGTGCGCGGCGACGTCGGGCACCCGGACCCGCCCGCCCCGACGCACCACGAGCTGCCAGGCCTCGGCGATCTCGGCCCGCACCGGGCCGAGCGCGGGACGCCGGGAGTCCGCCGCGCGCCGCAGGGCGTCCTCCACGAGGACCAGCCGCTCGGCCCACGAGCCGGCCTCGCCGAGCCGTTCCCGGAGCGCGCGCGAGGCATCCCCGAGCACGTCGTCGGCGTCCGAGACGATGCCGAGCTCTCCGGCGGGCACGCCGAGCAGCGTGCGGGCGGCGAGCGGGTCGAGCGCGAGCTGGACGCCGGCCTGGTGCGCGGGCTGATGGATGTAGGCGGGGGTGGTGTGCAGGCCGCCCACGAGCGACTCGTAGCGGTGCAGCGGTGCGTCCGCACCGGGGCCGGTCGCTGTCGGGACCGGCCCGTCGAGGCTGATGACGAGCGTCAGCCAGGGGGAGGGCAGCCCGCGATGGACCGACGGGGAGTCGTCGGCGATCTCGTAGCCCAGCATCGAACCGACCGCGGACGCCAGGGGACCGGTCGGCGAGGAGCGCACGTAGTGCTGGCTCATCCCTCCACCGTAGGACGTCCCGGAGGGTGGCGTCGCGGTCCGTGCCCCGGCTGGTGGCTGACCGGCCCGGGGAGGAGGCGACATGGCGACGGGCGCCGGTCGCAGGGGATCCCTGCGCCCGACGCCCGTCGCGTCGCTCTGGTGCTACCGCCCGCCCTTGAGCGGGATCTTGACGAGCGTCCCGCCCGGGACCGGCTCGGGGGTCGGCGTGGGCGTGGGGCGGTGCCTCGCGGAGTCGGTCGGTGAGAGCAGGGCCGTCCCACCCGGTTCACCCGGCTCCTCGGGTCCGGTCGGCAGCCCCGCGAGAACGTCGGAGGTCACGTACAGCGCGGACGAGGTCCACTCGAGCGCGCCGGGCATGACGACCTCGGCGAACGGTACGGGCGTCGTGGTGCCCCTGCGGATCACCGAGATGCGGCTCGCGAAGAGCTCGGCGACGTACACGTCCCCCCGCGGGGAGACCGCGAGGTTGGTCGCCGTGAGCAGGCCGCCCGCGTAGAAGGAGACCGTGCCCCGCTGGCTCACGGTGTAGACCGCTCCGCGGGCTCCGAGCGAGGGGTCCTCGGGCCCGCCGGGCAGGAGCGAGACGAACAGGCGCCCGTCGGGGCCGCGCTCGACGTCGGTCGGGACGGGCTCGTTGTAGTACGTGTGACCGATCGTGCACCCGGGCATCCCGGTCGCCGCGGCGACCTCGGCGGTCACGGCCAGCGGTTGGGCGGGCAGGACGGCGACCGTGCGCACCGTGCCGCGCCGGTCGACCGACCAGATGGCGTTCGCCCCGGCGTCGGCGACGTACGTCGTGCCGTCGATCGTCGTGGAGGCGTACGGGTGCGAGAAGACCTCGCCCGGGTGGCTCGCGCCGCCGACCTCGGGCGGCACCTGGGCCGCGCAGTCCGGCGTGAGGTCGCGGAAGCCGTAGATCACGCCGCCGTCGGGGTTGGTGGCCTGCTCGTGGGCCCCGATGTCGGCGACCGTGCGGATCTTCCCGCGCTTGTCGCGCTCCTTGAGGAGCACGCTCGCGCCGTCGGGGGTGCCCTCGGTGAACAGGACGCGTCGCCCGTCGGTCGAGACCGCGCTGATCTCCGAGCCGGGGACCGCAGCCGCGTAGACGTTCTGCTGCCCGCGGCGGTTCACCTCGGTGACGAACCCGCCGAAGTTCTGGGAGACGTACAGCGAGCCGTCGTCGCCGAGCCCCAACGAGAGCGGGCCGAGCAGCCCGGTCGCGAGGGTCTGGGGGGCGCCGGGGGTCGGCAGGCCGCCCCCGCCTCCGCCGTGCCGGTCGTCGTGCGCCTGGGCGGGAGCCGCGCCGAGCGCGAGAGCCCCGACGAGGGCGAGCGCGATCCCGATCGTGCCGGTCCGCTGCGGGCCGCGCGTGGTGCGCGGCCGTCTGATGCTCTTGGTCTTCGTGATCATCGATTCTCTCCTCGGGCGCGGGACGTCGACGTCGGGCGCCCGTGGTCTGGGCGGCGCTGCGGGCAGGACCGTCCGTCGTGGACGGCCCGGTGCGCCCGGCGCTCGCCGGTGAGTGGAGTGCGGTGATGTGCGGTGCGTTGCGCACCGTGGGCACTGGCCTGACCGTGCCGGTGGACGCCTGGGCGTCGTCGCGAGGTCCGGCTCCCCTGCCGGACACACGTAGGGAGCGCTCCCAGGACCGTTCGTGACATCCACCGGACCGCGCGCGGCGGATAGCCTGGTGCCCGTGACCGCACACCCCACGCTCGCCGACGTCGTCCGGACCCTCGAGTCGCTCTACCCGCCGTCGACAGCGGAGGGGTGGGACGCCGTCGGGCTCGTGACGGGCGACCCGGCCCAGCCGGTCCGCAAGATCCTCTTCGCGGTGGACCCGGTCGCGACGGTCGCCGACGAGGCGATCGAGTGGGGCGCCGACCTGATCGTGACCCATCACCCGCTCTTCCTGCGGCCTGTGCACTCGATCGCGGCGACCACGTTCAAGGGCTCGCTCGTGCACCGTCTGGTGCGGGCCGGCGTCGGGCTGTACGTCGCGCACACCAACGCGGACGCCGCGCCGCGCGGGGTCGCGGACGCGCTCGCGGACGCGATCGGTCTGGTGGACCGGACCCCGCTCGTCCCCTCGGGGCCCGACGACGGCACGCGCCCCGTCGAGACCGGCATCGGTCGCGTGGGACACCTTGAGGAGCCGACGACGTTGCGCGCCTTCGCGCAGCGCGTCGCCGCCGCGCTGCCCGCGACCGAGCAGGGTGTCCGCGTCGCGGGCGACCTGGACGCGACCGTGAGCACCGTGGCCGTCGTCGGCGGCTCGGGCGACTCGCTGTTCGACGCCGTCCGCAGCGCTGGGGCCGACGTGTACGTGACCGCGGACCTGCGCCACCACCCGGCCTCCGAGCTGCGCGAGCGGGCCGAGTTCGAGGGCGGCGCGGCGGGTGGTCCCTTCCTGGTGGACGTCGCGCACTTCGCGAGCGAGTGGCCCTGGCTGCGCTACGCGGCCGCCGACCTGACGGAACGGCTCGCAGATGCGGGTACGGTGGAGACCCGCGTGAGCGTCCGACGGACCGACCCCTGGACCGCCCGGATCGGCTCCGCGCCCCGCGCCTGAGACGGCGCCCCACAACTGCATCGAAAGGAACGCACCCTGTGACCACTGCACCCCCCGAGGACCAGCGACGACTGCTGGAGGTCCAGGCGCTCGACACCCGCCTGCAGCAGCTCGCGCACAAGCGCACCACGCTGCCCTCGATCGCCCGCATCGCGGAGCTCGACGCGCAGATCTCCGACCTGAGCACCTCGCTCGTCGCCTCCCGCACGGCCGTGAGCGACCTCAAGCGCGAGCTCACCAAGGCCGAGGGGGACGTGGAGCAGGTTCGCACCCGTGCCGCCCGCGACCAGACCCGCCTCGACTCGGGCCAGGTCGGTGCCAAGGACGCCCAGGCGCTCGTGGGGGAGCTCGCGTCGCTCGCCCGTCGCCAGGAGGTCCTCGAGGAGGTCGAGCTCGGCGTCATGGAGCGCCTCGAGGCGCACGAGGACGCGCTCGCCAAGCTCGACGCCGCGAACGACGAGCTGCTCGCCGCGAAGGCCGCCGTCGTGGCCGAGCGTGACGCCGAGCTCGCGCAGCTCGACGCCGAGGTCGCGACCGTGACGGCCGCGCGCGCTCAGGCCGTCGAAGGGCTCGACGCGGGCCTCGTCACGCTCTACGACCGGCTCCGTGCACAGCTCGGCGGTCTGGGCGCTGCCGTGCTCAGCGGCCGCCGCTGCGAGGGGTGCCGCCTCGAGCTCAACCCTTCCGACGTCGAGATCATCAAGGCCAAGAGCCCCGACCAGGTCGCGCGCTGCGAGGAGTGCTCGCGCATCCTGGTGCGGCTCGACGCCTGAGGTTACGGCTCGCCCGGCGTGATCGGGCGTGCTGGCCCGGCCGGCCTGAACGGTCGACACGACCCCGTCCCTCATGGGGCGGGGTCGCGCTGTTTCCGGTGGTTTCGGTGGCTTCGGTGCCGAGCACGAGGTTGCGGTCGCTATCGCGGGTCTGACGACCGCAAGGTCGTGCTCGAGTGCGCGCAACGTCGTGCTCGGCGTGCGGTCGTCGTTGTGGCGCTCGCTCGTCTGCCGGGTGTGCGGTGGGCGATGCCTGTGGCCGGACTCCTGGAGCTGAACATCCCGTCGGCGCCGAGCATGCGGTTGTCGTCGTGATTCGGAGCCAGGGGGACGGCAACCGCATGCTCGTGAGACGCCAACCGCATGTTCGTGGAGGGTGGGGGCTTGGTCGAACTGTCGGCGGTGGCCCGGAGGTCGGATGGCGGTCGACCGTCGTGGTCGGCACTCGCCGGCGTCGACGGAGCCTGGTTGTCCACAGCCTGGGACGGGGGGTGGTGGGGTGGTGGTTTGACCCGTTAGGTTCCTGGGAGGTGGGGGGCGGTGTGGCCCTGTGCCGGAACCTACCGAGGGGGCAGGGATGGGTTGGCAGGGGTTGCACAGGGCTGCCGCGCGTGCGCGCAAGGGAGCGCATCGCGCTGAGCGCAGACGTGACGATGGCGGCTGGGGTCGGTCGTGGTCGGTGGGAGCGATTGCGCTGGTGATCGGGATGGGAGTGGTCCTGGGGGGCTGCTCGACGCCTGCGCCCGAGGTGGAGAAGACGCCGCCGGTCGTGAGCCAGGCTCCGAGCCCCACGCCGACGTCGACCCCGACCCCGACAGGGCCGGTCAAGCCCGAGCGACCCGCTGACATGGACCGCACCGACGAGGTCGGGGCAGCAGCGGCAGCGACGTACTTCTTGGAGCTCTACCCATACGTGATGGCGACGGGGGAAGTAGCTGAATGGGATGAACTCTCCTTGACTGACCTTTGCGAGTTCTGTGTCAAGGTCTCTGCGGACGTGGCCGCGTACCAGGCCGCGGGAAGTACGTATGTCGGTGGAGGGGTAGATGTCACCGTGACAAAGACATACCCAATCGACACACTTCTTGGCGCGTATCCAGTCGATGTCATGCTCCGACAGGCGTCCTCGCACATTGCGGACATGAGCGGAGCGAAGATAGAAACTACCGAATCGGCCTCTGGCCCCCTCCGTGTCGAGGTTATGCATGACGGCAGTGACTGGCTTCTGCTCGAAGTCTCGACCGACATGCCCACGTCGTGAATGCCATTACCCTCGCGCTCGGGGTCTGCTTTGCCTCTTTGCCGCTCGCGTCGCCCTTGCCGACTGGCAAGGACATTTTCGGCAACGCCGAGGACAACATCGTCGAGGTAGTCGCCATCGACGTCTCCGCCGACGGCACCGCCCATCGTCCGAAGAACTCCGACGGAACCCCCGCGTCCTCCGAGTACCGGCGGATGCCCGCAGCTCTGTGCCACAACGCTGACTTCACCACGACCAAGGGCCAGATCGGGTCGTGCGCAGACAGCGAGGTCGAGGGGGAGTACCAGGTCTCGTGCCAAGAGGGCGAGATCGCTCTGGAGCCCATCTTCGTGCAGACCTGGACCAACAACCCGGACGGAACCATCACCGGCCTGACCGGCTGGACCTTGCTCAACGAGGGCGACTGCCTGACCGCGGTCGATCTCGCACCGTTGGCCGAGATCGAGTTCCAACGCCTGACGATCACGCCGTCACCGGTCACGGTCCAACCCCCGGACGGGTGGACCCTGGTCAACCTCGAGACCATCACCTACACCACCCCCACCCCGCAGACCTTCGCCGCGACCCTGCTCGGCATCCCGGTCACGATCGAGGCCACCCCCACGACCTACACCTGGGACTACGACGACGGCACCACCCCGACCCAGACGACCGACCCCGGCGCCCCCTACCCCGCCCAGAGCGTCTTCCACACCTACACGGACGAGGGCACGGCCACCATCACTCTCGACACCACCTGGCAAGGACGCTTCCAGATCACCGGCACATCGACCTGGACCCCCATCACCGGCACCGCCCGCACCACCGCCGCCGCCCCACCCCTGACCATCTACGAGGCCCGCTCCCGTCTGGTCACCGACCCCCTCGACTGACCCGAACCAGACACGCCCACCTCGACGCTGTTCGACGCCGCGACCAGCACCAGGAACACTGAGGTGCCGGGTGGCGCTCCTCGGCACCGGAACGTCGCCAGGCGGCGATCTCCGCGCCGACGATTCCAGGACCGCCGATCCCGCGGCCAGGAGGAGCCGGTCGACCCGCGGCCGAGAACCGGGCGCCGGATGAACGAGCGAGACGGACGTGGAGGAACAGCATGGGTAGGTCGTTGATCGTCGAGGCCGACGGCGGGTCGCGTGGCAACCCTGGACCGGCGGGTTACGGCGCGCTCGTGCGCGACACCGCGACGGGAGCGGTCCTGGCCGAGCGGGCGCGCTACCTCGGCATCGTCTCGAACAACGTCGCCGAGTACTCGGGGCTCGTCGCGGGCCTCGAGGCCGCGCGTGGCATCGACCCCGAGGCACGGGTGCTCGTGCGTATGGACTCCAAGCTCGTCGTCGAGCAGATGTCCGGTCGATGGAAGATCAAGCACGACGACATGCGGCGCCTCGCCGCCGAGGCAGCCCGGGTTCTTCCGCCGTCCCAGGTCTCGTACGAGTGGGTGCCGCGCGCCGACAACTCCGCAGCCGACGCGCTCGCCAACGAAGCCATGGACGCGGGGGGCACGATCGCGCGCGACTACCTCGACGCAGACTCGCCTGCGGGCGTCGAGCGCACGCGCCAGGACGACGACGCCCACCAGGACACCGACGCTCTCTTCGAGGCCGCGTCCCGACCCGGTGAGGAAGAGGATCGTGACGCAGGTCGTCCCGGCGCTGCCGACGCCGCTCCCGCGTTCGACACGCCCTCACGCCCCTCGGGGGCCCGTGTGCGCTTCGACGGCGCCGAGCCGCTCACGGTCGTCCTGGTCCGCCACGGTCAGACCCCGCTCACGGTGGCCGGCGCCTACTCGGGCTCCTCGGTCCCGGGCCCGTCGCTGACCGCGCGAGGTCGGGTGCAGGCCGCGCAGGCCGCCGACCTGGTCTACCGCATCGGTCGCGACCGCTGGACCGACCTACCGCGCCCGTCCGCGATCGTCGCGTCCCCCATGGTGCGTGCTCAGGAGACAGCACGGGCGGTGGGCCGCCGTCTGGGCCTGCACGTCGGGACCGACGACCGCTTCGCCGAGGTCCACTTCGGCGAGTGGGAGGGCCTGACCGCCCCGCAGATCGCGGAGCGGTGGGACGGGCATCCGGAGAGGTGGCTCGCGTCGGGCACCGAGGTCGCGCCGGGCGGGGAGTCCATGGCAGACGTCGGCGACCGGGTCTGGGCCGGGCTGCAGGACCTGCTGGCCCGTGGCACGGGCCGGACCGTGGTCGTGGTGGGGCACGCGGTGCAGGTGCGTGCCGCGGTCGGTCGGGCGATCGAGGCGCCGCCCTCGCGGTGGGCAGGCTTCCGGGTGCCAACGGGATCGGTCAGCATCCTGCGGCTGTGGGCCGACGGCGCGACCGAGCTGACCGTCGTCGGATGCCCGAGCGAGCCGTAGGCCCACCTGCAGCGCCCAGCCCCCGCACGGTGCCGAGCACGAGGTTGCGGTCGTTCTGAGGGCCTCAGCGTTCGCAACCTCGTGCTCGACCGCACGGAACCTCGTTCTCGGCGACCGACCTCACGCCCAGGCGCCCGGATCCGTCGAGCAGGAGCAGAAGGTTCGCGCAGGCAGAAGATCGCGCAGTCGCAGGGGCCGAGCAGTCGCAGAGGGTCACGGTCCTGACGGGCATGCCACGCCTCCCGATCCACGCCCCCCAACTGCACGCCACCCCGAGGGGATCAGGAGACGACGAGCTCCAGCGTCGAGGCGCCGCGCGCCCCGGGCAGCAGGGTCGCGTCGAGCAGCTCGGTCCCGACCAGCTCGTACGCGGCCTTGAGCAGCTCCTCGCCCGAGTGGACGGGTTCGGCTCGGGTCAGCAGGTGCCCCGTGAGGACACCGCGCGTGTGCTTGGCGTTGTGCGAGACGACGCTGCGCCGGCCGTCGAGCTCTCGCAGCACGCGCACCGCGACGTGCTCGGCGCCCGCAGGCACCTTCCACGCGGCGGCATAGGGCGCCGACCGGCAGTCGATCACGACGTCGCCCACGGCCCGGGCGTCGAGCGCCGCGGCGAGGTGCGGGCGCCACGACGGGGCCAGCGCGCCGAAAGGAGGAAGCTTGGTCCCCATCGACAACCGGTAGGCGGGGATGCGGTCGGCGGGGGAGACCGCACCCCACAGGGCCGACACGATCCGGATCGACTCCTCGGCCCGCGCAGCAGCGGCAGGCGGCAGGTCGGCCAGCCCGGCCGCTGCGTACAGGACGCCGCTGTACACCTGGGAGGCAGGTGCGGCGGGGGCCGTGGGAAGCGACACGTTGCGCGCCACCTCGTCGGCCAGCCCGCTGCTCACGCCCAGGACGTCGAGCGCGTCGCGCCGCCTGCTCGCGGCGACGAGCGCGCGGAGCACGGCCTTGCGGTGCCGGGTGAGCGGCGGCGAGCCGAGGGCCGAGAGATCGACGGGAGCTCCGTCGTCGGGCACGGACTTTCCCTCGGAGGGCGGCAGGAGCAGAAGCACACCGCCACTCTAGGGCGGACTCGCACGGCCACGGCCCGCGGCGGGGCGTGGTGATGGTCACCCGTGGCGGACCGCTCGCCCCGGCACTAGGTTGTGCCGCATGGTTCAGGTCAAGGTCTACGGCACCCGCACGGTCTGGGAGATGAAGCGCGAGGACATCTCCGACGCGATCCACCGGGCGGTCGTCGGGGCCTGGGGGCTGCCCGAGGAGAAGCGGTTCCACCGCTTCCTCCTCATGGAGGACGGTGACCTGATCGCGCCGCAGCGCAGCGACGCCTACCTCGTCATCGAGGTCGTGTGCTTCACGGGTCGCTCGCGCGAGGCCAAGCGGGCACTCATCGCCGCGATGTTCGACGACGTCGCGCCCTTCCTGGGGCTGGCGGCGGACGACCTCGAGGTCGTCATCCTCGAGAGCTCGCCCGAGAGCTGGGGGATCCGCGGCAAGAGCGGCGACGAGCTCGCGCTGGGCTACCGCGTGGACGTGTAGGCTGCGGGAGCGGATGAGTCGGTCAGACGGCCGCGTCGGTGCCCTCGTGGCACCGCCGAGGAACGTCCGGGCTCCACAGGGCAAGGTGGTGGGTAACGCCCACCCGGGGTGACCCGCGGGACAGTGCCACAGAGAACAGACCGCCTCCCACGGCCTCGGCCGTGGGCGGTAAGGGTGAAACGGTGGTGTAAGAGACCACCAGCGGGCCAGGTGACTGGTCCGGCTAGGTAAACCCCACCTGGAGCAAGGTCAGACAGGAAGCGTTCGAGGGCTGCTCGCCCGAGCTTCCGGGTAGACCGCTGGAGGCGTGCGGCAACGTACGTCGTAGATGGATGGCCGTCACCCGCGCGGGGGCAACCGCGCGCGGGGACAGAACCCGGCGTACCGACCGACTCATCCGCCCTCACCCGTCCGGCGACCCCGCCTCCTCTGTCGCCCGCACCGCCCCCTGCGTAGGCTGGCTGGATGAGGATCGTCGAGTGCTTGGCCCCGGTGCTGGGGCAGTGGCAGGGCGTCCACCGTCAACGGCTCCTGCCCACGGACGAGTTCGTGGCGTCGGACGCCACGGCGTCGGTGACGGTCACGGCCCGCGAGTTCGTCTCGCTCGCCTACACGTGGTCCGACGGCGACGCTCCCCAGGAGGGGCTGCTCCTCCTGAGCGGCGGCTCCGGACCGGAGGGGGTCTCCGCGGTCTGGCTCGACTCGTGGCACTCGTCGCCCGCCTGGATGCTGTTCGACGGGACGGTCGGTGAGGACGGCGTCGTCCGGCTGACCGGGAGCTATGCCGCACCGGAAGGGCCGGACTGGGGCTGGCAGATCTTCGTCGCTCCGGTCGAGGGCGGGGGCGGGCGCATGACCATGCTCAACCTGGTGCCCGGCGAGGCGCCCTACGAGGCGGTCGAAGCGGTCTACGACCACCGCGTCTGAGCCGTCACCGGTCACCTGTCACCCGTCGGCTGACCGCGCTCGCCGCATGAGCTCGAGCGGCAGCGCCACCCAGAGCAGCGCGAACAGCACGAGCGCCCCGACGGCCGCGATCACCGCGGCGGCCGGCCCCACGACCACGTCGAAGATGAGCAGCACCGTCCCGGCCACGACGAGCGCGAGCACCACGAGCCCGACGCGCGCCAGGCGGTCGGCCGACGTCACGAGCCGGGCCTTGAGGTGCTTGCGGAACAGCAGGCGGTGCAACGACACGGGCGCGACGAGCAGGCCCGTCGCGAGCACCGAGAGCACCACGAGGCACAGGTAGATCGTGCGCTGGGTGTCGTCGAGCTCGCCGAACCGCTGTTGGAACGGCAGGGTCAGCAGGAAGCCTGTGAGGATCTGCACGCCCATCTGCGTGACGCGCAGCTCCTGCAGGAGCTCGGCCCAGTTGCGGTCGGCGCGCTCCTCGGCCGACTCGTGGCGCGAGTCGGCGCTGCCCGCCTCGTCGTCCCCGGAAGACCGCGAGTGCCGGGGCCCCGAGCCGCCGGCCCCCGAGCCGCTAGCCCGATCGCCCACGGGCTCCCGGCCACCCCCACCGCCCGTGTCCACGCCGGCCCCGCTCAGTGGTTCCGGAGAGCCGACACGAGCTCGCTCTTGCGCATGGTCGAGCGGCCCTCGATCCCGATCTCGCGAGCCCTCGCGCGCAGCTCGGCCACGGTCCACTCCTCGTAGGCAGGCGACGACCCGCCCTTCTTCCCGACCGTGCTGCGGGACGACGCCGCCGCGGCGTTGGCGATGCGCGCGGACTTCTCCTTGGAGTTCCCCTCGTCGCGCAGGGTCTCGTACAGCTCCTTGTCCTTGACCGAAGGACCGGGGTCTCGCCTGGGCACAGGATCACCTCTCGAGGTCTCGATGAACAGGTCTCTCGACCGTACGACGACCCCGCAGCACTTGCTCGGCACGTGGCACCGGGCCAGAGCAGGTCAAGAGCGGCGAAGACGACCAGGAGGAGGATTCGCCCAAAAACGCACGCCGAGGGCATCCCAGGTAAAGCACTCCCCAGAATGCTGTCATGCCGGTGCCACTTGGGGGTACCCTGGCTCTGTTGACGGCGCTCTAGACGTCGGGTGCCGAGAACACGACGAGCGGGGGCTCTGGACTCATGACTCCGAGCAAGACGACGACCACCGGCGGTATCACTCTCCTCGAGCAGCCGGAATCGAGTGTCGTGGACATGTGGGGCGAGATCGACGTGGCGCTGCGCAGCGAGGCGAGCGCCGCACTGGCGAACGCACTGGACCGGGACGTGCCTGTCGTGATCGACACCTCGAAGGTGACGTTCATGGACTCCACGGGCATCGCGTTCCTCGTGCAGTTCTACACGATCGGCAGCGAAGAGGGACTGCAGGTCAGCCTGCGCAACCCTCCGACGGTCGTCACGGACGTCCTGGAGATGCTGGGCGTGATCGACATCTTCCCGGGGCTGCCGACGCACCACGTCGAGCACGACGAACCACAGCACCAGAGCGCGGTCTGACCCACCTCGCGGCGGGCCGGACCACGCCCGGCGGAGCGGGACGGACCACGTCCGTCGGCGTCTGGCCCGACCAAGCGCGGCCGGACAGTTGGCTGGGCCGGCCAGCCGTCAGGCCGACCGGCGATCAGGCCAGCCCGGCTCCTTCGGCTGCCAGTGCGGCAGCGCCCACGATGCCCGCGGCGTTGCGCAGCTCGGCCGGGATGATGGGCGCCTTGAGGTGCAGCAGGGGCAGGAAGTTCTCGTGGTGCTTGGAGATCCCGCCTCCGACCACGATCAGGTCGGGCGAGAACAGCATCTCGACGACCTCGAAGTAGCGCTGGAGCCGAGCGGCCCACTCCTCCCACGAGAGGTCCTCGCGTCCGCGTGCCGACTCCGCGGCCCGTGACTCGGCGTCGAACCCGTCGATCTCGAGGTGACCCAGCTCGGTGTTGGGCACGAGGATCCCGTCGACGACCAGGGCGCTGCCGATGCCCGTGCCCAGCGTCGCGAGCAGGACCACGCCCTTGGTGTCCTTGGCCGCGCCGTAGCGGACCTCGCCGATGCCGGCGGCGTCGGCGTCGTTGACCGCGACGACGTGGCGCCCGGTCTCCTTCTTGAGGAGAGCGGGCAGGTCGACGCCCTTCCAGGACTTGTCGAGGTTCGCGATGAACCCGATCACGCCGTGGTGGATGGGGCCGGGGAAGGCCACGCCGATCGGGACGTCGTGCGGCAGGTCGTACTCGTCGACGAGCTCGGCGATGACCTTGGCGACGGCCTCGGGCGTGGAGGGCTGCGGCGTCGGGATGCGGTGGCGTTCCTGGGCGAACTCGCCCGACGCGAGGTCGACGGGTGCGCCCTTGATGCCGCTGCCGCCGACGTCGATCCCGAAGGCCAGCCCGTGGTGGTGGTGTGAGTGCTTGCTCATGGCAGGGTCAGGATCTCCGCTCCGTCTTCGGTGACGACCAGGGTGTGCTCGAACTGGGCGGTCAGCGACCTGTCCGCGGTGACTACGGTCCACCCGTCGTCCCACGTGCGCCACTCGGGGCTGCCGAGCGTCAGCATGGGCTCGATCGTGAAGACCATGCCCGGCTCCATCACGGTGTCGTGGTCGGGGGCCGCGTCGTAGTGGGGGATCACGAGCCCCGAGTGGAACGACTCGCCCACGCCGTGGCCCGTGTACTCGCGCACCACGCCGTAGCCGAACCGGTGCGCATACTTCTCGATCACGCGGCCCAGGACGTTGACCTCGCGCCCGGGGCGCACGGCCTTGATGGCCCGGTCGAGCGACTCGCGCGTGCGCTGCACGAGGAGCGCGGCCTCCTCGCTGATCTCCCCGACCGCGAACGTGGCGTTGTTGTCGCCGTGGACGCCGCCGATGAACGCCGTGATGTCGACGTTGACGATGTCGCCCTCGACCATGACGGTCGAGTCGGGGATCCCGTGGCACACGACCTCGTTGAGCGACGTGCACAACGACTTGGGGAAACCGCGGTAGCCGAGCGTCGAGGGGTAGGCGCCGTGGTCCAGGAGGAACTCGTGCCCGATCCGGTCGAGCTCGTCGGTGCTCACACCGGGGGCGACGTGCATCCCGACCTCGGCGAGGGCCTGGGCCGCGATGCGGCTCGCGACCCGGATCCGGTCGAGGGTCTCGGCGTCCACGACGTCGTCGCCCGTGAAGGGCTGCGGGCCGGGCTGTCCCACGTACTCGGGCCGCGCGATCGAGCGTGGCACGACGCGCAGGGGAGAGACCGACCCCGGGACCAACGGTCCGCGTGGGGCGGTCAGGACGGAGGAGTCGGGCATGCCGCCAGTCTACGGAGTGCCCGCGGCGGAGCGTACGGCCGACGTCGCACGCACGCGTGAGGCAGGATCGTCCTATGACGAAGGAACGATTCTCCGACGACGGCGACCCGGTCTCCGAGGACCAGTACTACTTCGACACGCGCACGGGGGAGGTCTCGAAGGGCCCGCAGTCGGCGTGGTCCTCACGCATGGGCCCGTACCCGACGCGTGAGGCCGCGGCCCAGGCGCTCGAGCTGGCCCGGGCCCGCTCCGAGGCCTGGGACGAGGAGGAACGGGAGCGCGAGCGCGAGAAGTGACGGATCCGTCCGGTCCGGCGCGGCGGTGGACGGTCGCACTGGCCGTGCTCTTCGCGGGCCTCGCGGTGGGGTGGGTGTCCTGGCTCGCGTTCGGCAGCGGCGACGACGGGCGTCCGGCGCCCTCCCCGAGCCCGACGACGGAGCGCACCTCGGGTGCGTCCGACGCCGGCGACGTGCCCGGCCTCGCAGGCGTCGCCGGCTCCGGCAGGTCGTCCCCACCGGACCCTGCGTCGCTCCCGCTGACCGGGCTGACGGTCGCGCTCGACCCTGGCCACAACGGCGCGAACGCCCAGCACCCGGACCAGGTCGGTGCCCCCGTGCCGGACGGTCGCGGGGGCTCCAAGGCGTGCAACACGGTCGGCACGTCCACCGACGCGGGCTACCCGGAGCACGCGTTCACCTGGGACGTCGCGTCCAAGGCGGGTGCCGCGCTCGAGGCGCTCGGCGCACAGGTCGTGCTGACCCGGTCCGACGACCAGGGCGTCGGACCGTGCGTCGACGTCAGGGGGCGGTCCGCCCAGGACGCGGGCGCGGACGTGCTGGTCTCGGTCCACGCCAACGGCAGCGACGACAAGGCAGCGCGGGGGTTCTTCGTCATCGTGGCGGACCCGCCGCCGGCCGTCGAGATCGACGAGGGGCTGCGCGCCGAGAACGCGGCGTCGAGCGAGCGTCTCGCGACCGACATGGTCGGAGCCCTGGCGTCAGCGGGCTTCCCGCCCTCGGGCAGCGTCGCCGGCGCGGTCTCGCGGCGCGGCGACCTCGGGACCCTCAACTTCGCCGAGCGCCCCGCGGTGCTGCTCGAGCTGGGCGAGATGCGCAACCCCGACGAGGCTGCGCTGATGTCCTCCGAGGAGGGGCGCCAGCGCTACGCGGACGCGATCGCCGCGGGCGTGGCGGCCTGGGCGGGGTAGCGGGGCACTCAGGAACGACGACGCCCGACGACGCCACGCACCCCGGGTGCACCGGTGCACCCGGGGGAGCGACGCCGTCGGGCGGGGAGGGGCTACTTCTCGAAGCTGTGCGCCGCGTCCGGGAACGTGCCGCCCTTGACCTCTTCCGCGTAGTCCTGCGCGGCCCGGCCCAGGGCCGCGCCGATCTCCGCGAACCGCTTCGCGAAGCGCGGCGACCACTCCGTCATCCCGGCGAGGTCCGTCCAGACGAGGACCTGGCCGTCGCACTCGGGTCCTGCGCCGATGCCGATGGTCGGGATGCGCACGATCTCCGTGACGCGCGCCGCGACCTCGACCGGGACCATCTCGAGGACCACGGCGACCGCGCCCGCGTCGGTCACCGCGACGGCGTCCTCGCACAGGCGCTCGGCGGCGTCGTCCCCACGTCCCTGCACGCGCGGCCCGCCCAGGATGTTCTCCGACTGGGGCGTGAAGCCCAGGTGCGCGACGACGGGGATGCCCGCGTCGGTCAGCGCACGGATCTGCGCTGCCGAGCGGCGCCCTCCCTCGAGCTTGACCGCGTGGGCCCCGGTCTCCTTCATGATCCGCACGCCGGTCGCGAGGGCCTGCTCGGCCCCGGCCTCGTACGAGCCGAACGGCAGGTCGACGATCACGAGCGCGCGCTGCGCGGCGCGCGCGACGCCACGTGCGGCGGGGATCATGTCGTCGACCGTGACGGGCAGCGTGGTCCGGTGCCCGTGCATGGTGTTCCCGATCGAGTCGCCGACGAGGAGCATGTCGATGCCGGCCTCATCGAAGATGCGGGCCGTCACCGCGTCGTACGCGGTGAGCATCGTGAGCTTCTCGTGCCGTGCCTTGGCCTCCGCGAGGTGGTGGACGCGGAAGCGCTTGGCGGGCGTGGCCGGGGTCTGGCCGGGCTGGGTGTGTGCGGACATGCTCTCGTCTCTCCAGGTCGTACGGCCCGCCGGTGGTCGGTGGGCCGGTCGTTCGGGATAGGTGACTGGCGGCTGGGGCTCGTGTGGCGGCCGTGCTACTCGACGGGCTCGCGCCAGCGGGACGTGACGGGCAGGCGGCGGTCGCGGCCGAAGGCCAGCGACGTGACCTTGGGGCCGAGCGGGTACTGGCGGCGCTTCCACTCGGCGCGGTCCACGAGGGTCACGACCTTGTCCACGACCTCGGGGTCGAACCCGCGCGCGAGCAGCTCGGCGCGTCCCTCGGCGTGCTCGATGTACGCGTCGAGGACCTCGTCGAGCAGGTCGTAGGGCGGCAGGGAGTCCTGGTCGGTCTGGCCGGGCCGCAGCTCGGCCGACGGCGGCTTGGTGATCGAGGACTCGGGGATCGGGGGGATCTCGCCCGCGTCGAGCGCGGCGTCGTTGCGCCAGCGGGCGAGCGCCCACACGCGCGACTTGTCGACGTCCTTGAGCGGTGCGTAGCCGCCGATGCTGCCCGCGTCGTAGATGGTCGCGTACCCGACCGCGAGCTCGGACTTGTTGCCCGGCGCGATGACGAGGTGGCCCTCGCGGTTCGAGATCGCCATGAGGACCACGCCGCGCACGCGCGCCTGGAGGTTCTCCTCGGCGACGCCCTCGAGCGCGAGCTCGCCCTGGAACGCCTCGACCATGGGCGCGATGGGCTGCACCCGGTAGTCGGCGCCGAGGCGCTTGGCGAGGTCGGCGGCGTCGTCCTTGCTGTGCTCGGACGAGTACGAGGAGGGCATCGAGACGCCCACGACGTTCTGCCCGCCGATCGCGTCGGCCGCGAGGGTCGCCGAGAGCGCCGAGTCGATCCCGCCGGACAGGCCCAGGACGATCGACCGGAAGCCGTTCTTGCGGACGTACCCGGCCAGGCCCGTGACGCAGGCCCGGTACACCTCCTCGTCGGGGTGCAGCGGGGGAGCGATGCGCCCCCTGGGGTAGACGGTCGCCGAGGCGTCGGCGACCCCGTCGGCGGAGGACGTCCGCGCGGGCAGGTCCCAGACCAGCAGGTCCTCGACGAACTGCGGCGAGGACGTGAGGACCGAGCCGTCGGGCCCCACGACGAACGACCCGCCGTCGAACACCAGGTCGTCCTGCCCGCCGACCATGTTGACGTACGCGACAGGTGCGTCGACCTCGGCCGCGCGGCGCGCCGCCAGGTCGGTGCGGACGTGCCCCTTGCCCTCCTCGTAGGGAGAGCCGTTGAGGACCAGCAGCAGGTCGATCCCGTGCCCGGCCTCGTCCAGCCCGCCCAGGGTGGTGATCGGCCCGCCGTCCTGCCAGATGTCCTCGCAGATGACGATGCCGACCGCGCGGCCCTCGATCTCGACGACGAGCGGCTCGGTGCCGGGCGCGAAGATGCGGAACTCGTCGAACACGCCGTAGTTCGGCAGGTGGTGCTTGTCGTAGGCGGCGAGGACCTCGCCGTGCTGGATGACGACCGCGCGGTTGGTCGGAAGGTCCGCGGGGGCCCCGGAGGCCTCGCGCTCGGCCGAGTCCGGCGCCCCGGCGGTCCCCACGGTGCCCAGGACGACCGTGACCTGGCCCAGGCCCTCGCGCTCGAGCTGCGCGGCGACGTCGGCCGCTGCGGCCCACGCGGCGCGACGGAAGGACGCCCGCAGTGCCAGGTCCTCGATCGGGTAGCCCGTGAGCGTCATCTCGGGGAACGCGACGAGCTGGGCGCCCTCACCCGCCGCGCGCCGGGTCCACTCGAGGATCTTCGCCGTGTTCTGGTCGATCGCGCCGACGCACGTGTCGATCTGTGCGAGGGCGATGCGCAGTTCTGCCATGCTCGCCAGCCTATGCGAACCCGCCGGTCAGGTGCCCATCGGTACCGTTGCGCGCGTGGTCGTGGCACGCTGGCGACACGTCGCGCCGTCAGGACGCGTCGTAACCCGCTCGACACACTCATCAGGCAGGATGTAGCCATGGACAGGCAGCAGGAGTTCGTGCTCCGCACGGTCGAGGAGCGCGACATCCGCTTCATCCGTCTCTGGTTCACCGACGTGCTGGGGATGCTCAAGTCGGTCGCGATCGCGCCCGCGGAGCTCGAGTCGGCCTTCTCGGAGGGCATCGGCTTCGACGGCAGCTCGATCGAGGGCCTCACGCGCGTGTACGAGGCGGACATGATCGCGCGCCCCGACCCGACGACGTTCCAGGTGCTGCCGTGGCGCGGCGACCGTCACGGGACGGCCAGGATGTTCTGCGACATCCTCACTCCCGACGGCGAGCCCTCCCTCGCGGACTCGCGCAACGTGCTCAAGCGCGCGCTGGCCAAGGCGAGCGACAAGGGCTTCACGTTCTACACGCACCCCGAGGTCGAGTTCTACCTCTTCAACCACCCGGCGGACGCCTCGTCGCCGCTCGTCCCGGTCGACCAGGGCGGGTACTTCGACCACCTGGCCCGCGGATCGACGCACGACTTCCGTCGCGCGGCGATCACGATGCTCGAGTCGATGGGCATCTCGGTGGAGTTCTCCCACCACGAGGCCGGTCCCGGCCAGAACGAGATCGACCTGCGCTACGCCGACGCCCTGACCACGGCCGACAACCTCATGACGTTCCGCACGGTCGTCAAGGAGGTCGCGCTCGAGCAGGGGGTCTTCGCGTCGTTCATGCCCAAGCCCATGGCCGACCAGCCGGGCTCGGGCATGCACACGCACCTGTCGCTGTTCGAGGGCGACCGCAACGCGTTCCACGAGCCCGGCGCGCAGTTCGAGCTGTCCAAGACGGCACGCTCGTTCATCGCGGGCCTGCTGGTCCACGCGGCGGAGATCACCGCGATCACCAACCAGTACGTGAACTCCTACAAGCGCCTGTGGGGCGGGGCCGAGGCCCCGAGCTACGTCTGCTGGGGCCACAACAACCGCTCGGCGCTCGTGCGCGTGCCCATGTACAAGCCGGGCAAGGGCAACTCGAGCCGCATCGAGTACCGCGCCCTGGACTCCGCGACCAACCCGTACCTCGCGTACGCGGTCATCCTCGCGGCGGGCCTCAAGGGCATCGAGGAGGGCTACGAGCTCCCCGAGGAGACCGAGGACGACGTGTGGGAGCTCACCGACTCCGAGCGCCGTGCGCTCGGGATCAAGCCGCTGCCGCAGTCGCTCGACGCCGCGATCCAGATCATGGAGACGTCCGAGCTCGTCGCCGAGACCCTGGGCGAGCACGTGTTCGACTTCGTGCTGCGCAACAAGCGCCAGGAGTGGGACGCGTACCGCTCGCAGGTCACGCCGTTCGAGCTGAAGCGGTTCCTGCAGGTCCTGTGAGCCCGTTCTTGCCTCGGCACGTCGGGTCCTGGTGGTCGCGTTGATCCCGGGGCCCGACGGCGGCGCTCACCTCAGCAGCTTCGGCGCGCCCGCGGGGTCGCGGCGCACCACCCCGACCTCGCGCCTGCGCAGGCTCGGGTTCGCCGACGTCACCCGCTCGGTGTCGCTGCTCGACGACAAGGACCTCGTGGGCGTCCTCGGGCCGCTGCCCGAGGAGCTGCTCGCCGCGGTCGGCGCGACCGCGGACCCTGATCTCGCGCTGCTCCAGCTCGCTCGGCTGTCGTCCGCCGTGGCCGGGGACGAGGCGTCGTGCACGCTTTTCAGGGACGTGCTCTCGGGGGTGGCGTCGGTCGCTGACGCAGCGGACGCCGGCGAGCCGCCGGCCGGCACGGCCGACATAGCCGACAAGGATGCGGGCGCCCTGGCGACCGACTCACCCCCAGGCTCGGACGACACCGCGGAAGACGCGGCGTCGCACGGCCCCGCGCCGACCGGTCGTGACCGGCTCCTGGCCGTGCTCGGAGCCTCGGTCGCGCTCGGCGACGACCTGGTCTCCCACCCCGAGCTGCTGCACGTCGTGGCCGACCCCGCCCCCGGGACCGGGGTTCCCGCGCAGACCGTGCGCGCCGAGCTGCTGCGTGCCGTGGACGCGGACCCCGACGCAGGGCAGCCCGTCGCGGCGCTCCCTGCGGCCGTGGCCACCGACGCGATGCGCCGGGCCTACCGGGCGCGCATCCTGCGGATCGCCGCGACCGACCTGACCGCGTCGGACCCTCTGGCCGCGATGCCGGCCGTGGCCGCGGCGCTCGCGGACCTGGCTGCGGCCGCGCTCGAGGCCGCGCTCGGGGTCGCCCGCTCCGAGCTCGACGACCAGGGCGTGGGCGTCCGGCTCGCTGTGATGGGCATGGGCAAGTGCGGGGGACGCGAGCTCAACTACGTGTCGGACGTCGACGTGATCTACGTCGCCGAGCCCGCCGACGGGTACGACGAGGCCTACGCCACGAGCGTGGGCGCACGTCTCGCGACGGGGCTCGCGCGCGTCTGCTCTGGCACGTCCTCGGAGCCACCGTTGTGGCCCGTCGACGCCGCGCTGCGCCCCGAGGGCAAGAACGGGCCGCTCGTGCGGAGCCTTGCGAGCCATCTCGCGTACTACGAGCGCTGGGCCAAGACGTGGGAGTTCCAGGCGCTGCTCAAGGCGCGGCTGGTCGCGGGGGACGCCGAGCTCGCGGCGGCCTACCACGACGCGATCAACCCGTTCGTGTGGACGGCCGTGGCGCGCGAGAACTTCGTCGAGGACTCCCAGGCCATGCGTCGGCGGGTCGAGGACCACGTGCCGGCCGCCGAGGCGGACCGCCAGCTCAAGCTCGGCAAGGGGGGACTGCGGGACGTCGAGTTCACGGTCCAGCTCCTGCAGCTCGTGCACGGCCGGGCAGACGAGTCGATCCGCAGCCCCAGCACGCTCACCGCCCTCGCCGCGCTGGCCGCGGGCGGCTACGTCGGTCGCGAGCACGCCGCGCGCCTGGCCGCCTGCTACCGGTTCCTGCGCTCGCTCGAGCACCGCATCCAGCTCTTCCGCCTGCGCCGAACCCACCTCATCCCGACCGGAGAGGACGACCTGCGCCGTCTGGCCCGGTCGGTGGGCATGCGCTCCGAGGGAGCCGAGGGGCTCATGGAACGGTGGCGCGCGACGCGCCGCGAGGTGCGCGCTCTCCACGAGGAGCTGTTCTACCGGCCCCTGCTCCCGGCCACGGCCCAGCTGTCGACCGAGGAGGCGAGCCTCGCGCCGGAGGCGGCCAAGGCCCGCTTCCAGGCGATCGGCTACCGCGACCCCGCGGGCGCGATGCGTCACGTCGTCGCGCTGACCGAGGGTGTGAGCCGGCGTGCCGCGATCCAGCGCCAGCTCCTGCCCGTGATGCTCGGCTGGTTCGCCGAGGGCGCGGACCCGGACGCGGGTCTCCTGAACTTCCGCACGCTGTCCGAGGAACTGGGGTCGACCCACTGGTACCTCAAGCTGCTGCGCGACTCGGGCTCGGCCGCGCACCGGCTCGCGACGCTCCTGTCGAGCTCGCGCTACATGGCCGACGCGCTGTCGCGCTCGCCCGAGTCCGTGGCCTGGCTCGCGGACGACGCCGAGCTGGCCCCGCGCGGCGCGGCCCGGCTCGCGGTCGAGGCCGACGCGATCCTCACGCGCGCCGACGTCGCGGGGCCCGCGGCCAAGGCGCTGCGGGCGGTGCGGCGCCGCGAGCTCGCCCGGACGGGGGCCGCGGAGATCCTCGGCGTCGTGGACGCGGTCGACGCGGCGCGCGCGATCTCCGACGCCGCGGACCTGCTGCTCGTGGGCGGGCTGCGGGTCGCGCAGTTCGTGGCGCGCCAGGAGCTCGGGATCGCGGGACCGGCCGACGACCCCGCGCGCCTGCAGGTCGTCGCCATGGGACGCCTGGGCGGGCGGGAGATGGGCTACGGCTCGGACGCCGACGTGCTCTTCGTGTACGAGCCCGTCGACGGCGCGGCGGACCGCGACGCCCAAGCGTTCGCGCTCCTGGTCGCGACGCGCCTGCGTTCGCTGCTCGGGGACATGGGCCCCGAGCCTGGCCTGCCGGTCGACGCCGACCTGCGGCCCGAGGGACGCAACGGCCCGCTCGTGCGCTCGTTCGAGTCCTACGCCGAGTACTACGACCGGTGGTCGGCCGCGTGGGAGAGCCAGGCGCTGCTGCGCGCGCGACCTGTCGCCGGCGACCCGGGCCTGGGCGAGCGCTTCGTCGCGCTCGTCGACCCGATGCGCTACCCGGCGGGCGGGGTCGACCCCGCGACCGAGCGCGAGGTCCGACGCATCAAGGCGCGCGTCGAGGCCGAGCGGCTGCCCCGCGGCGTCGATCCTTCACGCCACCTCAAGCTGGGCCGTGGCGGGGTCTCCGACGTCGAGTGGACCGTCCAGCTCCTCCAGCTCCAGCACGCGCACGAGGTGGCGGGCCTGCGGACGACGTCGACGATCGACGCGCTCGAGGCGGCCTCGCACGCGGGCATCGTCACGCCCGACGACGCAGCGACCCTGGGCGAGGCCTGGCACCTCGCGTCGCGGTTGCGCAGCGCGCTCGTGCTCTGGTCCGGGCGCACCGGGGGACCCACGGCCGACGTCCTGCCGCACGAGGTCCGTGCGCTCGCCGGACTGGCCCGGGTGATCGGTGAGGAGTCGGGGGCCGAGCTCGAGGAGCGGTACCTGCGCACGGCCCGGCGCGCCCGCGCCGTCATGGAGCGCGTGTTCTACGGCGAGGACTGAGCTCTCCCGCTCGCCGGGGCCCGCGGTCCGGGCCCGAGCACGGGGCACCGTGCGGCGCCGTCGCACCAGCGCCGCGCCCCCCGGGGCGTCACCTCATGAAGACGAAGATGGCCGCGATGAGGGCTCCTGGGCCGGGCGATGGGGCAACGGCCGCGGGCGCGACACGACCACGGGGGCCGGGACTCCCGTGGTCGTGTCGCGCCACCCCTGTGTGAGCTCGTGCCTCAGGCGAGCGCCTTGGCCTTGAGCGTGGCGAACTCGTCCTCGGTGATCGCCCCCGAGTCGAGCAGGGTCTTGGCCTGGCTGATCTGGGACGCGGCCGAGGCGTCCGCACCGGCGACGTCGCGGATGTACGCGTCGGTCTGGGCCTTGGCCTGGGAGACGTCCTGCATCTGCCGTTCGGCCATGCCACGGCCCCTCGCGATCACGTAGACCAGCGCGGTGAGGAACGGGACCAGCACGAGCGCGATGATCCACAACGCCTTCCACCAGCCGCTGAGCTCGTGGTCGCGGAAGAGGTCTGCCAGGATCCGGAACAGGATCATGAGGTACATGAAGAAGAAGAACCACCAGATCATCAACCAGAACCAGTCCATGAAGCTGTCCATCTGACGTCCTCCTCGTACGGGTGCCGGTCAACCGGCAAGGATCTGAGACTTCTGGGCCTCGAACTCTGCGGGGCTCAGGACGCCCTGGTCGCGCAGCGCGGCGAGCTGGGTGAGCCGGGCGATCCGGGCGTCCATGTCGACCGGTGCCGGTGCGGGGGCCGGCGGCGCGGGCGCGTACGTCGGTTGGGGTGCTTGCTGCTGCGGTGGCGGGGCCTCCTGGGCAGCCCAGCGTCCCGCCTGACGCCGCGAGACACGGTTGGAGACGGCGGTCGCCGTCCCGGCCACGACGGCGGTGCGTGCGACTCCTCGGATGAGTCCTGGCATGGTGAGCCTCCTCGGTCGGTCCGGGTCAGTCGGTGGTCTCGTCGGCCTCGAGCGCGGCGAGCACGGCCTGCACGGGGATGCGGCCTCCCGCGACGAGCTGTGCGCCGCCTCGGCGCAGGGCCGTCGCGAAGGGGGCGGCCCAGACGTTCTCGTAGACGAGCACCGCTGCCGTCCTGCCCGGCTCGACGGCCTGCGCCGCCTCGACCAGGTCCTCGTGCCCCAGGAGGCCGGACACGGCCCCCGCGAAGATCTCGAGCCCGGTCGTGCCGTCGGCGAGCTCGTCGAGCTCGAGCCCCGTCACGGTCCCGTCGTCCTCCTTGCGGAGCACGAGCAGGTCGAGCACCCTGACGATCCCTCGGTCGACCAGGTCGACCAGCAGGGGGAACGCCTCGCCCGTCATGGCCTCCGACGGGAACTCGACGATCAGGTAGTCGATGGGTCCCGACTCCTGCAGGTCGGTCGGCTCCTGTGTCATGGGTCGGTCGTCCTTTCCTCCGGGGGGGCGGGCACCGGCCCACAGCCGCGCGCTTCGCCCTGTCTGGGACCAGAGTGCGCCGACGGTGGGCGCGCGTCGTCATGCAGACCGCATGAAGTTCGGGTCGTGGGACGCACCCGGTGCCGGCGCGAATCATGTGATCGTGGTGATGCGCGCCCGTCGGCCCGCGTGCGGCAATGGGTGGACAGGACCCGGTGACCGGACCGAAGGGGACGACGTGGACTACACCGACCGACTACGGCGCTTCGCCGCCAACGACGCACGGCTCGAGGAGGACCTGGAGGTCGAAGAGGTGGTCCTCGATCCCAAGACCCTCGCCCTCGTCCGCCTGGCGGCGCTCGTCGCGGTCGGAGGGGCCGAGCCGACCTGGGGCAGCGAGGTCGACGACGCCGTCAACGCCGGGGCGACCACGGCCGAGATCGTCGACGTCCTGTCGGCGACCATCCCGATCGTCGGCCTGCCGAGCGTCGTCGCCGCAGCCCCCAAGCTCGCCCTCGCCCTCGGGTTCGACCCCTTTGACGCCCGGGAGCCCGGGTGAGCGCTCAGGCGCCCAGCAGCCCTCGGTCGATCGCGGTGCGCACGGCGTCGCTCCGGCTCGAGACCCCGAGCTTGCGGTAGATGGACCCGATCTCCGAGCTGGCCGTGTTCCGGGACACGAAGAGCCGCTCCCCGATCTCGCGGATCGTCAGGTGGGTCTGCAGGTAGGGCAGGAGGCGCAGCTCGGCGGGGGTCAGGGGGGTGCCCGACGTCGGCAGGGCCGTCGCGCGCGAGGCTGCGTCGAACGCACGGCGCAGCTCGACCACCTCGTCCGCGAGTGCGCCGAGCGCCGGGCGACGCAGCAGCACGTCGTCGATCTCCCGCAGGAGGTGGTTGACGGTCGAGGCGTCAGCGGTGGCCCAGCTCGTCCGGGCGAGCTGGAGCCGGGTGCGGACCGCGAGCGTCGGGAACGCGTACGTGCTGAAGGTCCGTGCACGCATCGCCCGGGTGAGCAGCGCGCGCGTTCCCGCGAGGTCGCCCGCATGGTGGCGGTACCGCGCGGCCAGCGCGAACCCGAGGGCGCTCGTCGGGTAGTCGTGCATCCGGCGTGCGTCGATCACGTCGAGGAGCCGGAGGACCCGGTCGCCTGCGCGCGCCCAGCGGTCGTGATCCATGTCGAGCTGCGCGAGCTGGGCCTCGGCGAGCACGAGCGTGCTCGCGTGGTCGAGCTCCTCGGCCGCCGCAGCGGCCCGCTCGAGCTGGTCGGTCGCCGCGTCCTCGTCCCTGACGAGACGCAGGGCGTCGCCGCTCAGGGCGAGCGCCGTGTCCCGCCACGGGCTCCACGCGGGCTCGCAGTCCAGGGCGGTGCCGACGTCGTCGAGCATCTGCTGGGGTCCGTCGGGGCAGCGCAGCGCCCGGAACATGGCGCGCGCCGACGCGAACGAAGCGGTCCCGTCGACCGGTTCGCCGTCGAACGAGGCCGCGTCGACCACGGCTCCCCACCGCTCGGCCGTGGCCGCGTGCCCCTCGTGCACCGCGACCAGGCCCGCGAGCACCGCGAGCGGCGGGTACTTCGTGATGGCCTCGTCGCCGAGCGCTGCCAGCCAGCGGTCGATCGTGGTGACCCGGCCTGCCTGGACCTGGGGCATCACGACGCGCGCGACGAGCCGGGAGGTCCGCTCGACGTCGGGGGTCGCGAGCAGCATCTCGATCGCGCGTTCGGGCGAGCCGTTCTCCTCGTACCAGTCGGCGGCCCGCGTCCGCAGTGCGTCGGCGAGCTCGGGCTCGGTCGCGAGGAGCTCGTCGAGGAGGAACTCGCGGAACAGCGCGTGGTAGCGGAACCACTGCCGGTGCCGGTCGACCGGGACGAGGAAGAGGTGCGAGGCCTCGATCGCCCGCAGGATCCGGGTCGAGGAGCGGACCCCGAGCAGCGCGTCGCACAACGGTGCGCCGAGCTCGTCGAGCACCGCGGTGCGCCGCAGGAACAGCCGGGTCTCGGCGGACAGCCGACGGAACGACTCACGCTGGAGGTAGTCCGCGACGTACCGATCCGTGCCGGTCACGGTCTCGGGGCCCGAGCCGTCGTCCGCGGCCACGAGCGAGGCGAGGTACACGCCGACGGGCCAGCCCTCGGTCCGCTCGGTCACGCTCGTCGCGACGTCCCGCGTGAGAGTGACCTGCGAGGCGGCGAAGACCTGCTCGGTACCCGAGACGTCGAGCGCGAGGTCCTCCGCGACGATCTCGACCGACTCGCCCGCCGCGCGCAGGCGCGCGAGGTGGGGTTGCTCGTCCCTGCTCGCCGCGACCAGCTGGGATCCCTCGGGGATGCCCTCGAGCACCACGCCCAGCACGTCGTGGCAGGCCGTCGACCGCACCTCGTGCAGGTCGTCGAGCGCGAGGACGAACGGCTCGGGGCTCGAGCGCAGTGCCGACGCCAGCCGAGGCGCTGCTCGGCCGAGGAGCGACGTGTCAGGCCCGACCATGTCCGCCACGAGGTCGGGGCGTCCCTCGCCCAGGCGTGCGAAGGCCGAGGCGAGCACGACGAGCAGCCTCGCCGGGTCGTCGTCGAGCCGGTCGAGCGTGACCCACGCGACGGGACGGGGGTCACGCTCGGCCCACTCGACCAGCAGGGTCGACTTCCCGTAGCCGGGCGGCGCCGTGACCCCCACGACGCGCCGACCGCTCGCGCGGGTCGCGTCGATCAGGTGGGCCCGGCTCACGACCGGGGCGTGCCGCTTCGGCACGGCGAACTTGGCCTCGAGGAGCAGTCCGTCGAGGCCCTGGACCGCTCGTGCCGTCGCCGGCTCGTCGCTCACCCTCACACCATAGGGCGCAGGTGCGCGCCGCGCCGGTCGTCGGAGGTACTTCCAGCGGGCGCCGAGCCACCCTGCGCCGAGGAGCGACCGGTGGCCGAGGCGCCGACGATCACGCGGACTGGGTGATGTGCCCGCGAGCAGCCGTTCCTACCGTGGGAGGAACCTGCGTCCTCGTCCTCGTCCTCGACCGAGCGGAGCCCTCATGCGTCCCGACCAGCACGCCCGCACCATGCTGCCCGTCCCGGACCGGCCGCGACCTGGGCTCACGACGTACGACGCCAAGGACCCCGACACGTCGTACCCGCCGATCGAGCCACTGCTCCCGCCCGAGGGAGCCCCGAACGTCCTCATCGTCCTGCTCGACGACGTGGGCTTCGGCGCGTCGAGCGCGTTCGGTGGCCCGTGCAGCACCCCGACGGCGGAGCGGCTCGCTGCCGGCGGGCTGACGTACAACCGCTTCCACACCACGGCGTTGTGCGCCCCCACGCGGGCCGCCATGCTCAGCGGGCGCAACCACCACTCGGTGGGCATGGGGAGCATCACCGAGACCGCGACGTCCGCGCCCGGCAACAGCTCGATCAAGCCCAACACCAAGGCTCCGCTCGCGATGACCCTCAAGCTCAACGGGTACTCGACCGCGCAGTTCGGCAAGTGCCACGAGGTGCCGGTGTGGCAGTCCTCGCCCCTGGGGCCGTTCGACGCGTGGCCCTCGGCGGGCGGCGGGTTCGAGACGTTCTACGGCTTCATCGGCGGGGAGAACAACCAGTGGGACCCGGCGCTCTACGACGGCACGACGCCGGTCGAGCCGCCCGCGACGCCCGCGGAGGGCTATCACCTGACCGAGGACCTGGCCGATCGTGCCATCAGCTGGATCCGCACCCAGAAGGCCCTCATGCCGGACAGGCCCTTCTTCGCGTACTTCGCGCCGGGGGCCACGCACGCGCCGCACCACGTCCCGAAGGAGTGGGCCGACCGGTACGCCGGGGTCTTCGACGACGGCTGGGACGCGCTGCGCGAGCGGACGTTCGCGCGCCAGAAGGAGCTCGGGGTCGTGCCCGGCGACGCGGAGCTGACTCCCCGGCACGAGGAGATCCCCTCCTGGGAGGACATGCCGGCCGACCTCAAGCCGGTCCTCGCGCGTCAGATGGAGGTGTACGCAGGCTTCCTCGAGCACACCGACCACCACGTGGGGCGGGTCATCGACGCGATCAGCGACCTCGGGGTCCTGGGCGACACGCTGGTCTACTACATCATCGGGGACAACGGCGCCTCGGCCGAGGGCACGGTCAACGGGGCGTTCAACGAGATGGCGAACTTCAACGGCATGGCCGGGATCGAGACCCCCGAGTTCCTGCTCTCCAAGCTGGACGAGCTCGGCTCCCCGTCCTCGTACAACCACTATGCGGTGGGCTGGGCCCACGCGATGGACACGCCGTTCCAGTGGACCAAGCAGGTGGCCTCGCACTGGGGCGGCACGCGCAACGGCACGATCGTGCACTGGCCGAACGGGATCGCGGAGAAGGGCGGGCTGCGCTCGCAGTTCGCGCACTGCATCGACGTGGCCCCGACGATCCTCGAGGCCGCGGGGCTGCCCGAGCCGACCATGGTCAACGGCGTCCTCCAGTCGCCCATGGAGGGCACGAGCATGCTCTACTCGTTCGCCGGTGCCGACGTCCCCGAGCGGCACGACCTGCAGTACTTCGAGATGTTCGGCAACCGAGGCGTCTACTACAAGGGGTGGAGCGCGGTCACCAAGCACCGCACCCCGTGGATCCTCGTGGGCGGCACGACGGTCGCGTTCGACGACGACGTCTGGGAGCTCTACGACGGCAGCGCCGACTACAGCCAGGCGCGCGACCTCGCCGCCGAGCACCCCGAGAAGCTGCACGAGCTCCAGCGGCTCTGGCTCATCGAGGCGGTCAAGCACGACGTGCTGCCGCTCGACGACCGCGGGGGAGAACGGCTGAGCTCGGACCTCGCGGGGCGCCCCACGCTGGTCCACGGCACGAGCCAGCTCCTGTTCCCCGGGATGGGGCGCCTCTCCGAGAACAGCGTGATCAACATCAAGAACAAGTCGTTCTCGGTCACCGCGGAGATCGAGGTCCCCCAGGGCGGCGCGCACGGGGTGATCGTCGCGCAGGGTGGGCGTTTCGGGGGCTGGTCCGTCTACGCCAAGGAGGGCACGGTGAAGTTCGTCTACAACGTGCTCGGGATCCAGGAGTTCGCGACCGAGGCCGACGTCCCGGTCCCCGCGGGCACGCACCAGGTCCGCATGGAGCTCGCCTACGACGGCGGCGGCCTCGGCAAGGGCGGAGACGTGACGCTCTTCCACGACGGGGCACCTGTCGGGACCGGCCGGGTCGGTGCGACGCAGCCCATGATCTTCTCGGCGGACGAGACGACCGACGTCGGGTACGAGTCCGGCACCCCCGTCAGTCCTGACTACACGCCGCGGACGAGCCGCTTCACGGGCAAGATCCACTGGGTCCAGATCGACCTGGGGAGCGACGACCACGACCACTTCATCGACCCCGAGGAGCGGTTGCGGATCGCGATGGCCCGGCAGTGAGGGGAGTGCCGGGGGAGCGGTGAGACAGGGCCGCCCTTGCTGGTGGCGTGTCCGAGGGGTGGCCCCGCGTCGCGTGCGCCGCCCCCAGCCCGACGGCGCCGCTCACCTCCTCGGTGAGTCGCGCCGTCGGGCACGGGCGTCCCGGACGGGACCGCCGCGCTGCCCTGTCAGGGGGCGACGTACGCCGCGAGGTGCTGACCGGTCAGCGTGGAGCGGTCGGCCACCAGGTCGGCGGGCGTGCCCTCGAAGACGATCCGGCCGCCGTCGTGACCCGCTCCCGGGCCGAGGTCGATGATCCAGTCGGCGTGCGCCATGACCGCCTGGTGGTGCTCGATCACGACGACCGACCGGCCCGACTCGACGAGCCGGTCGAGCAGGCCGAGGAGCTGCTCGACGTCGGCCAGGTGCAGGCCCGTCGTGGGCTCGTCGAGCACGTAGACGTCGCCCTTGGCCCCCATCTGCGTCGCGAGCTTGATCCGCTGGCGCTCACCGCCCGAGAGCGTCGTGAGGGGCTGGCCGAGGCTCAGGTAGCCCAGCCCGACGTCGACGAGCCGCGTGAGGATCGAGTGGGCGGCCGGGATGCGTGACTCGCCCGTGGCGAGGAACTCCTCGGCCTCGGTGACGGACATCGCGAGGACCTCGGCGATGTTCTTCCCGCCCAGCGTGTACTCGAGCACCGAGGCCTGGAACCGCTTGCCGCCGCACTCCTCGCAGGGGGTCTCGACCGTGGCCATGACACCGAGGTCGGTGTAGATGACGCCTGCGCCGTTGCACACGGGGCACGCCCCCTCGGAGTTGGCGCTGAAGAGGGCGGGCTTGACCCCGTTGGCCTTGGCGAACGCCTTGCGGATCGGCTCGAGCAGGCCCGTGTAGGTCGCCGGGTTGCTCCGTCGCGAGCCGCGGATCGCGCTCTGGTCGATCACGACGACCCCCTCACGGCCCGCGACCGAGCCGTGGATCAGCGAGCTCTTGCCCGACCCGGCGACGCCCGTCACGACGCACAGGACCCCGAGCGGGACGTCGACGTCCACCCCCTGCAGGTTGTGCTCGGTCGCGCCCCGGACCTCGAGCGCGCCCCGGTGCGCACGCACGCTCGACTTCACCTTCGCGCGGTCGTCGAGGTGGCGGCCCGTCGTGGTGTCGCTCGCGCGCAGCCCGTCGACCGTGCCCTCGAAGCAGATGGTGCCCCCGTGCCGCCCGGCCCCCGGGCCGAGGTCGACGACGTGGTCCGCGATCGTGATCGCCTCGGGCTTGTGCTCCACGACCAGGACCGTGTTGCCCTTGTCCCGCAGCTGGAGCAGCAGCGTGTTCATGCGCTGGATGTCGTGCGGGTGCAGCCCGATGGTCGGCTCGTCGAACACGTAGGTGACGTCGGTGAGCGAAGAACCCAGGTGGCGGATCATCTTGGTGCGCTGCGCCTCGCCACCCGACAGCGTCCCCGAGGGGCGGTCGAGCGAGAGGTACCCCAGGCCGATCTCCGCGAACGAGTCGAGCAGGTGCTGGAGCCCCTTGAGGAGGGGCGTCATCGAGGGCTCGTCGAGACCGCGGACCCACTCGGCCAGGTCGCTGATCTGCATCGTGCAGACGTCCGCGATGCTCTTGCCGCGGATCTTCGACGAGCGGGCCTCGGGGCTCAGCCGCGTCCCGTCGCACTCGGGGCAGGTCTGGAACGTCACGGCCTTCTCGACGAACGCCCGGATGTGCGGCTGCATCGCGTCGACGTCCTTGGACAGGAAGGACTTCTGGATCTTGGGGATCAGGCCCTCGTACGTGAGGTTGATGCCCTCGACCTTGATCTTGGTCGGCTCCTTGTAGAGGAGGTCGTGCAGCTCGCGCTTGGTGAACCTGCTGATCGGCTTGTCGGCGTCGAAGAACCCGCTGCCCCGGTAGATGCGCCCGTACCAGCCGTCCATCGAGTAGCCCGGGATCGTCAGCGCGCCCTCGTTGAGCGACTTGCTGTCGTCGTACAGGGCCGTGAGGTCGAAGTCGGTCACGCTGCCCTTGCCCTCGCAGCGCGGGCACATGCCGCCCAGCTGGTGGAACGAGGCCTTCTCCGCCTGCGTCTTGCCGCCACGTTCGATCGTGATGGCACCGCTGCCCGAGACCGAGGGGACGTTGAACGAGTAGGCCTGCGGCGAGCCGATGTGCGGCTGCCCGAGCCGGCTGAAGAGGATGCGCAGCATCGCGTTGGCGTCGGTCACGGTGCCCACCGTGGAACGAGGGTTGGCCCCCATGCGCTCCTGGTCGACGATGATCGCGGTCGTCAGCCCGTCCAGCAGGTCGACGTCAGGGCGCGCGAGCGAGGGCATGAAGCCCTGGAGGAACGCGCTGTACGTCTCGTTGATCATGCGCTGGGACTCGGCCGCGATGGTGCTGAAGACGAGCGAGCTCTTGCCCGAGCCGGAGACCCCGGTGAAGACCGTGAGCCGACGCTTGGGGATCTCGACGCTGATGTCCTTGAGGTTGTTCTCCCGGGCGCCCTGCACGCGGATCATGTCGTGGGTGTCGGCGACGTGCGGTGCGGGCACGGCGGTGCCCGTGCTCGTGGCGGTGCTCATCTGTCTCCTCCTGGTGGGCAGGTCGCGATCCCTGCCGGTGGCGCCGGACGTGGTCCGTCCATCGTCGGACGACCGGACCTGCTCCGCACGCAGGATCGACGTGACGCGCGGACAGGTCTGCGGGACACGTTAGCCGGGGGCACCGACGTGGGGCTTCTCGATTCCTGCTCGGTGGGCTGGGCAGGCAGGACGGGAGGCGTCAGCGCCCTGACCTGCGGAAACATCGCCGTGATGTCTCGATGACACCATGTTGTCAAAAGAGTGACGCCACATCTATTGCACTGACACCATTCGTGGTGTCATAGTGGCGTCATGGAACTTACGAGATATGTCGACGAGCTGCAGCACCAGCTCGCCACCGCGGCCGCCGCAGGCGGGGACGACGCGCGTGAGCTCGCCGGTCGTCTGACGGCCCCGCTCGACGCCGCCGTCCGTCTCGTCCTGCTCGAGGCGCTCTCGACCGCGGCCGACGAGATCACGGCCGAGCTCGCCCCGGGTGCGGTCGACGTGCGACTGCGCGGTCGTGACCCCGAGTTCGTCGTGACCCCGGCCCCGAGCTCGCGCTTCGAGGAAGCGACGACCCCGCCTGCGGAACCCGCCCGCGCAGCGGTCCTCGACCCCGACGACGTGAGCACGTCCCGCACGACCCTCCGCCTCCCTGACCAGCTCAAGGCACAGGTCGAGGAAGCGGCGGCTCGTGAGGGCATGTCCGTCAACACGTGGCTCGTGCGTGCGGTCGCCGCGGCGCTCGCACCCGCTGCCACGTCCCGCCCGCCCGTCCGGGCCACGAGCACCTCCGGTCGTGTGACCGGCTGGGTGCGCTGACACCACCCGACACACCACATCACGGCGCCCCGCCACCGCGAGGCGGACAAGAACAGCCCTCTGGAGGATCCGTCATGCCCACTTTCGCTGCCCCCACCCCCGTCCCGGTCGTCATCGACGTCCCGTTCGGCAACCTGTACGTGGTCGCCGGCGAGCGCGACGACGTCGTCGTGACCGTGCTGCCGGGCGACCCGACCAAGTCCGGTTCGGTGCGAGCCGCCGAAGAGACGCGCGTCGAGCGTGACGGCGACACGATCAGGATCGTCTACCCCAGCTCGTGGAAGCAGTACGTCCTGCCGTTCGCGTCGGGCGGCGCCAAGGTCACCATCGAGCTCCCCGCCGGGTCGAACCTCCGCGGCAAGGCGGGCTCGCTGTACGCGGAGGGCAGGCTCGGCGTGGTCGACCTGAACCTCAACGGCGGCAACGCCCGGCTCGACGACGTCGAACGCCTCGACATCAAGGTCTCGGCGGGCTCGCTCACCGTCGGCAGGGTCTCCGGCGCCGTCGACGCCGTGGTCTCGGCGGGAGGACTGCGCGCCCGCGCGCTCGACGGCGACGCGGTCGTCAAGGTCCCGAACGGCACGACCGAGATCGGGCAGACCACCGGGAGCCTGCAGGTGAACGGAGCCCACGGGGAGATCGCGATCGACCGCTCGCTCGGCGACACCGTCGCGAGGTGCGCGCACGGGAACATCCGTGTCGAGCAGGCCGCGAGCGGTCGCGTCCAGCTCGAGAGCTCGTACGGCTCGATCGAGGTCGGGGTCCCTGAGGGGACCGCCGCATGGCTCGACGCGACGTCGCAGCACGGTGCCGTCCGCAACCTCCTGCAGGACGCGGCTGGGCCCGACGAGAGCGACCTGACCGTCGAGGTCCGTGCCGGCACGAGCTACGGCGACGTCGTCGTCCGCCGGCCGCACGCCTGAACGTCTCCCCGCCCTTCTGCACCCCGTGCCCCACCTGATCGTCGCTCCACCCGCACGTCCACCACCATCGAAGGAGAAGCCCATGACCACCACAGCCCGCGGGCCCGCGATCGAGGTCGCCGGCCTGCGCAAGTCCTACACGTCGAAGTCCGGCAAGCAGCTCGTGCTCGACGGGGTCGACCTCGTGGTCCCCGCCGGGACCGTGACCGCGCTCCTCGGCCCGAACGGGTCCGGCAAGACCACCACGGTCGGCGTCCTGTCGACCCTCCTGGCGGCGGATGCCGGCACGGTGCGGGTCGCCGGTCACGACGTGGCTCGCGAGCCCGACGCGGTGCGCGCCTCGATCGGCGTGACCGGTCAGATCACCGCGGTCGACGAGCTCCTCACCGGCACCGAGAACCTGCGTCTCATGGCCGACCTGAACCACCTGGGCCGGGCGGCCGGCCGCCGCCGGACGGCCGACCTGCTCGAGCAGTTCGGACTCGCCGAGGCCGCGGGCAAGCCCGTGGCCACCTACTCGGGCGGCATGAAGCGCAAGCTCGACCTCGCGATGACGCTCGTCGGGACGCCGTCGGTCGTGTTCCTCGACGAACCGACCACGGGCCTCGACCCGCGCAGCCGCATCACCCTGTGGGACGAGGTGCGGGCCCTCGTCGCAGGCGGCACCACGATCCTGCTGACCACGCAGTACCTCGAGGAGGCCGACCGGCTCGCCGACTCGGTCGCCGTCCTGCACGACGGGCGCGTCGTCGCCGAGGGCACGCCCGCCGAGCTCAAGGCCGTGCACGACGCCGGCTCGCTCGACGAGGTGTTCCTCGCGCTGACCGAACCGACCACCGACGAAGAGACCGGAACGACACAGGACAAGGAGAACGTCCGATGACCGCCATCGCCACCACCGCACCCACCACCGTCGCGCGCCCCCGACCGCTCGCCGACGTCCTGACGATGCTGCGCCGCAGCCTGCTGCGCGCGGTGCGCTACCCGGGACTGACGATGTTCATCGTCGCCGGCCCCCTGGTCATGCTCCTGCTGTTCGTGTACGTGTTCGGCGGGGCGTTCGGCGCGGGCGTCGCCCCCGGGGTCACGCCCGGTGCCGACGGACGCGCCGCCTACCTGGACTACATCACGCCCACGCTCCTCGTCATCACCGTGGTCGGGGGAGCGACGTCGGTCGCCGTGAGCGCCGCCATGGATGCCGCGAGCGGCATCATGGCCCGGTTCAAGACCATGGCGATCTCGCCCGGGTCGGTGCTGTCCGGCCACGTGCTCGGGTTCGTCGTCCAGGCCCTGATCGCGCTCGTGCTCGTGCTGGGTGCCGCGGTCGCTATGGGCTACCGCCCCGAGGCCGACGCGCTCGACTGGCTCGCGCTGCTGGGCCTGTTCGTCCTGCTCGGGATCGCCCTCAACTGGCTGTGCGTCGCCATGGGGCTCAACGCGCGCAGCGTCGAGACCGCGAGCAACACCCCCATGATCCTGCTGCTCCTGCCGTTCCTCGGCAGCGGGTTCGTGCCCGTCGAGACCATGCCGACCGCCGTGCGCTGGTTCGCCGAGCACCAGCCGTTCACGCCCATCATCGACACCGTGCGCGGCCTGCTCGCGGGCGGTGCGGGCCTCGAGGGCTCGACCGCGGTGCAGGCCGTGGCGTGGTGCGTCGTGATCGGCGTCGCCGGCTACGTGTGGGCCCGCTCGCTGTTCCGTCGGGAGCGTCGCCTCTGAGCGGCGCTCTCCTCCGACGGCCGGGTTGGCAGGTGAGCCTGCCAACCCGGCCGCGCGCCGTCGTCGGGCCTCCCGACGGCGGCGCTCACCCCGTCGGTGCGCACGCGGCGAGGGCTCGCGTCAGATCGGGCGCACGACGAGCGACTGCGCGAGCGCCCCGACAGCTCCGTGCTCGTCGTGCACCACTGCCTGCGTGAGTCCGGCACCGGTCGGGCCGAACGTCACGGTCGTGTCGAGCCCCACCCAGTCCCCGCGAGGAGAGCGGTGCAGGTGGGCGGTCAGGTCCAGGTTCGGGAAGGCCACCTCGCGCGGGTGCGCGCGCACCGACATGCCGTTGGCCGCGTCGAGCAGGCCCGCCGCACGGGCGAGCGGGCTCGCGTCCTCGTCCTCGACGAGCGCGTGGTCGGTCCGGACCCACACGGTCCCGCGCCCGGGCTCGACCAGGGCGCGACGCACGTCGATCGACTCGATGAAGCTGCCCGGCCACACGGTCGCGGGATCCCAGGCGGGTGTCTCCTGCGGGCCGGACACGGGCGGGGGAGCGCCGCCCGCCAAGGCCGTGGTGTCGGAGGTCCGGGCGAGCCACGCGCGGACCGTGATCGCGCGGCGGTCGCCGCACGTCAGCTCCGCCTCGACGAGCTCGACCGTGCGCCCTGCGCGGAGCACCGTGAGCCGGGTGTCGACCTCGCGGAGCGGGTACGTCCCCCAGATGTCGTACGACAGCCGGGTCACGGCGAGGTCGCCGCGCCCGCGCTCGTCGCGGTCCGTCTCGACGAGGTGGGCAAGCAGGCCGAGCGAGGGCGCGACGTGCTGCTCGTCGGTGCGCCACGCGCCCCCCACGTGCTCGGTCGGGTCGAAGGTCGTCACGCCGGTGCGACGGAAGTAGGCCATGGGTCTCCTCAGGACGGACCCGCTCGTGGCGGGTGGGCGCGTCCTTCCTACCACCCCGGAGGCCTGCGAGGGGCTTTCCCCTCAGGTGTGCGGGACCGCTGCGGTTCGGTGTGTGGCCCGAGGCCTTGGTTCGCGCGCAACGACCGACGGTGGTCGTACTGGCTGTGACTGCGGCGCGACGTGGAAGTCAACGGATGGACAAGCTCCGGCGGCGGTCCCACCTCAGAACTAGAGGCCCGTCGTGCTCACACCGTGCTCTGCCTGCTCCGCGGTGTAGCCCTCGAACATGAGCTGGTCGATGAGCCCGGAGCGCGAGAAGGAGGTGAACTCAAGGTAGCTCGCCGCGCTGGCCGCGGCCTGCGCGTTCCAGTCGACGCCACCTTCGGTCTCCAAGCGGGCGATCGCGAACTCTGCATCCGGGGTGCCGAAGCCTTCGAACTCGAGCTGGCCGGCAAGGCCGGAGCGCGAGAAGGCTGTGAAGTCGAGATAGCTCACGGCCGAGCGATAGGCATTCTGCTGGGCGACCGAGCCCAGCCGCGCGGCCTCGGCGGCAGCGGCCTCGGCAGCGGCTGCCTCGTCCGCCAAGCGCTGCTCCTCCGCGATGCGGTCCGCCTCAGCCTGCGCAGCAGCCGCCGCGTCCTCCTCGGCCAGACGCTCAGCCTCGGCGGCCTCTTCGGCAGCAAGGTCCTTTGCTGACTTCTCGTCGTCCGGGGTCTGCGTGGTTGCACTGTCCGCGACGGGCCTTTCCTGATTTCCGCCGCTGCCTCCTCCGCTCAGTGCAGCAGCCAGCACGATGAGCAGAATCGAGGCTGCGCCGATTCCAGTGAGAATCTTGTGGCGGGCGAACCAGGAATTCGTCCTCGGCTTTCCCGTGAATAGTGGGGGAGGAGGCTCCGTGGGTCCTGTCGTGGCGGAAGGGGGCTCCGATGATCCCGCGATACCGCCGACGGAGTCGTCGACCCAGAACTCCCAGCCCTGCGGCGCCGGGCCCCACGAGGGATCGGATGTCCAGCCTGGCGGAGGTGTCCATCCAGCAGGAGGCGGGGGCCAGTTCGGCGGGGAAATGTAGCGCAGTGCCATGGCCACTCCTCTGGAGATTCTGGTGCATCGGCATGAGAAGTCTGGCACGGCGAAAGATCGGGGTATACGGCTATGGGCGGCGAACCGTCTGTGGGGCGGGTGAATTCTGAGGCACTGAGCGAATCACGGGGTGTTTTGTCGTGCGTGTTCCCGCCCATATCTTCAGAGCGCTGGGTTCTCTCCCGGACCCGGCTCGATCGTCCAGACGGGGTCGGTGAGCTCGACCGGGGGCAGGGGAGTGGTCCGAGGGTGCATGGCGCGTACCGTCCCGGTCGCGCGGGGCGGCGCAGTCGGCGCCCGTGATCGCCCGGCGGGAGGCCGTGCCGGGGCGCCGGGTGGCAAAAGTGTGGCACCCCGGTCGCCACGTCGGGCGGCCGGGGTGCCATCACTGCAGGTCAGGAGCTCACGACTACCACCGCGAGCACCGACGATCAGAGGTCGTAGTAGAGCTCGAACTCGTGCGGGTGCGGGCGCAGACGGATCGGGTCCACCTCGTGGTCGCGCTTGTACGCGATCCACGTCTCGATGAGGTCGGGGGTGAAGACGTCCCCGACGGTCAGGAAGTCGTGGTCGGCCTCGAGTGCGGACAGGGCCTCCTCGAGCGAGGCGGGCACCTGCTGGATCGCGGCGTGCTCCTCGGGGGGCAGCTCGTACAGGTCCTTGTCGACCGGCTCCGGCGGCTCGATGCGGTTCTTGATGCCGTCGATGCCCGCGAGCAGCTGCGCCGCGAACGCCAGGTAGGGGTTGGCCGTCGGGTCCGGGACGCGGAACTCGACGCGCTTCGCCTTGGGGTTGTTGCCCGTCACGGGGATACGGATGCACGCGGAGCGGTTGCGCGCCGAGTAGACCAGGTTGACGGGGGCCTCGTAGCCGGGCACCAGGCGACGGTAGGAGTTGACCGACGGGTTGGTGAACGCGAGCAGCGCGGGAGCGTGCTTGAGGAGGCCGCCGATGTACCAGCGAGCGAGGTCGGAGAGGCCGCCGTAGCCCTTCTCGTCGTAGAAGAGGGGCTCGCCGTCCTTCCAGAGCGACTGGTGCGAGTGCATGCCCGAACCGTTGTCACCGAAGATCGGCTTCGGCATGAAGGTCGCGGACTTGCCGGCCTCCCAGGCGACGTTCTTGATGACGTACTTGAACTTCATCAGGTCGTCGGCCGCTGCGGTCAGCGTCGAGAAGCGGTAGTTGATCTCCTGCTGGCCGGCGGTGCCCACCTCGTGGTGCGCGCGCTCGACGTCCAGGCCGACCTGGTCGAGGACGGCGCACATCTCGTCGCGCAGGTCCGCCATCTGGTCGTTGGGGGAGACGGGGAAGTAGCCACCCTTGTAACGGGTCTTGTAGCCGAGGTTGCCACCCTCTTCGACGCGGCCCGTGTTCCAGGCCGCTTCCTTGGAGTCGAGGTGGTAGTACGACTCGTTCTGGCTCGTCTTGAACCGGACGTCGTCGAAGATGTAGAACTCGGCCTCGGGGGCGAAGAACGCGGTGTCGGCGATGCCGGTGCTGCGCAGGTACGCCTCGGCCTTGAAGGCCACGTTGCGCGGGTCGCGGGAGTACGCCTCGTCGGTGAAGGGGTCCACGATCGAGAAGTTCACGATGAGCGTCTTGCGCTTGCGGAACGGGTCGATGTAGGCGGTCGTGACGTCAGGGATGAGCTTCATGTCCGACTCGTGGATCGCCTGGAAGCCGCGGATCGAGGACCCGTCGAACATCATGCCGTCCGTGAAGGCGGACTCGGCGAACTGCGAGATCGGGATGTTGAAGTGCTGCATGACGCCCGGCAGGTCGCAGAACCGGACGTCGACGAACTCGACGTCCTCGTTCCGGGTGAAGGCGATTGCCTCCTCCGCGTTCTTGAACATCCGTAACTCCTTGGTAGTGGGTCCTCTGGCCGTACCTCCAGTGGCGCCTCGAACCTAGGCCCCGGGAGTTTCCCCACCGTGTACCGAATGTTTCGTCCGTGTTACACAGCGCCCTGCCGTGTGACATCGGCGCGACGATGCGTGGTGGGGGACCCCGAACCAGGACAAGCCGGTCAGGCGCCGGAACCTCGCTCGCCGACACGTAGGCTGGGGCCGTGGTGTCGCGTGAAGATGTGGGTTCCTGGCTCGAGGGTACGCCGACCGGTGGGGAGGACGGCCGAGGCGGCCGCCTCGGCCTGCCGCCCGACGGTCCCGGCTCGATGGCGACGCTCGGCCGCAGGGTCGTCGCGCTGTGCATCGACTGGCTGCTGAGCATGCTCATCAGCTACCTGGTGTTCGACGCGAACTCGATGGCGACGCTCGGCGTGTTCGCGGTCGAGAACCTGCTCCTGGTGAGCACGCTCGGCTACACGGTCGGTCACCGGGTCATGGGCCTGCAGGTGCGGGTCCTGGGCGGCGAAGGTCGCATGGTCGGCCTGTGGCGCGGGTTCGTGCGGACGGCCCTGCTGTGCCTGGTCATCCCGGCCGTGGTCTGGGACGGCGACGGCCGCGGCATGCACGACAAGGCCGCGGGCACGGTCATCGTCCGCGCCTGACCTGGTCCGCGCTCCTCGCGGGCGCGCGCCACACGAGCGTGTACCGCCAGTAGAGGCGTCGGCGCAGGCGCGCCCCCGGCAGGATCACGCGAGCCGCCGCGTTCAGCTCGGCGTGGCTCGTGGTGACCTCCGCGATCGGTGAGCCGTGCTCCCACTCGCCGCGGCGCCGTCGGGCGATCCTGGCCACGGGGATCGCGGCCGCGCTGACCGTGCGGTCCCAGGCCGTGCGCGGCCGTGTCAGCCCCACGACCGCGAGCGTGCCTCCCGGCGCGACCAGCTCGCGCAGCCTCCGCAGCCCCTCGTCGAGCGGGAGGTGGTGCAGCGTCGCGACCGTCGTGACGAGGTCGAACGGCTCGGCGAGCCCGGGTAGCGGGGCGAGGACGTCGCCCGCGACGTAGTCGAGCCCGGTCGCCTCGGGCGGGCCGCCCGCTGCGGCCCGCGCTCGCCCCACCTGGTCGGGGTCGAGGTCCACCCCCAGGACGTGCTGCGCACCGGCCGCCCGCAGGCGGCGGGTCAGGAGCCCCTCGCCGCACCCGACGTCCAGGGCTGTGCGTGTCCCGGGGGTCACGAGCCGTGCGAGCCCAGGGTGGTAGTGGGTGCTGTGGTTCCAGTACGGGTCGCTCACCGTTCTCCTCCGGCGTCGTCGGCGCAGGGTGTCGCTGAGCGGCCCAGGACGCGGACAGCCGCCGACAGACGGGCTGTCGACGGGCTGCCGGTGCGGGTGTGCGCAGGCTCAGCGCCCGCGCATGCCCTTGCGGTCGGGGCGTGCACGCGTCGGGTCGATCCCCTTGGGGATGGGGAGCTTGGCGCCACCCAGCGCGCGCAGGCGCTTGCTGACCTCCGCCACCTCCGGCTTGGTGAGCGTCGGACGCAGCTTCTGGACCGTGCGTGCGAGCTTCTTGAGAGGCACCTGGTCCTCGCCGTTGCCGCACTGGATCGTGGTGACCGGGACGTTCGGCAGCACGCGCGTGATGCGACGCTTCTCGGCGTCGAGCAGCTTGCTCACGCGGTGCGCGGGGCCCTCTCCGACCAGGACCACGCCGGCGCGACCGATGCCACGGAACACGAGGTCCTGCTGCGGGTTCAGGGCGACGGGCTCGTCGTCGAAGGTCCAGCCGCGGCGGATCGTGCCGAGCGCGGCGCGGGCCGCACCGGGCTGGCCGTCGATCCGGCTGTAGGCGGCCGTCTCGGCGCGACGGGTCAGGACGAACAGCGAGCCGAGGAACGCGAACGGCAGACCCACGATGAGCGTGTAGACCCAGGGACCCCACGCCAGCCCGATCCCGATCGCGACGGCGAGGATGCCGACGAACACGGCGAGCATGATCCAGGTGACCGCCGGGTCCTCGGTGCGCGTCATCTTGTACGCGTCCCAGACCTGGTGATACCAGCGCTGCTTCTTCTGCTTCTTCGGCTTGGTGCCGTCGACCCCGGTCGAGGGGTCGGTGCTCTTGTTGCGGGCCATGGTGCCTCAGTCTAGTGGTGGCGGAGAGTGCTCCGGTGAAGGGGCGAGGACGGCGGCGAGCCGGACCCCGCCCCACGATTCTCTCGCACGTCGGCGAAGGATCGGGAGCGGGGACCGGCCCGCGGTCGAGCGGTGCCGAACGGTCCTGCGGAGGTCAGCGGGCCAGCAGGCTCGCCGCCTCCTGGCGGGACGTGCGCGGCTCGGCCAGGTGCGAGAGCGCGGCAGGGATCTCCATGCCGCGACGCTTCATGGCCTGGCCCCACAGCCGGCCCGCGCGGTACGACGACCGCACGAGCGGGCCGGACATCACGCCGAGGAAGCCGATGCGCTCGGCCTCGTCGGAGAGCTCGACGAACTCCTCGGGCTTGACCCAGCGCGCGACCGGGTGGTGGCGCAGCGACGGGCGCAGGTACTGCGTGATGGTGATGAGGTCGCAGCCCGCGTCGTGGAGGTCCTGCAGGGCCTCCTTCGCCTCGTCGATCGTCTCGCCCATGCCGAGGATGATGTTGGACTTGGTCACCAGGCCGGCCTCGCGGGCCCGCGTGATGACCGACAGGGAGCGGTCGTACCGGAAGCCCGGGCGGATCTCCTTGAAGATGCGCGGCACGGTCTCCACGTTGTGCGCGAGCACCTCGGGGCGCGACTCGTTGACCGCGTCCAGCAGCTCGGGGATCGCGTTGAAGTCCGGGATGAGGAGCTCGACGCCCGTGCCGGGGTTGAGCGCGTGGATCTGGCGGACGGTCTCCGCGTAGAGCCACGCACCGCCGTCGGCCAGGTCGTCGCGGGCGACGCCCGTGATGGTCGAGTAGCGCAGACCCATGGCCTGGACCGACTCGGCGACGCGGCGCGGCTCGTCCGCGTCGAAGTCGGCGGGCTTGCCCGTGTCGATCTGGCAGAAGTCGCACCGCCGCGTGCACTGGTCGCCGCCGATGAGGAACGTGGCCTCGCGGTCCTCCCAGCACTCGAAGATGTTGGGACAGCCCGCCTCCTCGCAGACCGTGTGCAGGCCCTCCTTGCGCACCAGGCCCTTGAGCTCGGTGTACTCGGGTCCCATGGTCGCCCGGGTCTTGATCCACTCGGGCTTCTTCTCGATGGGTGTCGCAGCGTTGCGGGCCTCGACCCGCAGCATGCGCCGCCCTTCAGGTGCGATCGTCACGCGGTCTCTCCCAGTCCGTGGTGGGCGGTGGCCCCCTGGAGTCGTGCCCGGTATCGGGTGAAAGTCAGCGTACGCCAGGAGCCCCGGAGGGCGCCGGGGCGTCCACGGGTGCCGGACGTGACCTGAGCGACAGTCCCGTGACCACGAGCAGCACCGCGGCGACCGCGGGCAGCGCGAACGCGGCCGCGGTCCCGACCCCCTCGGCGACCTGGCCGCCGACGCTCGCGCCGATCGCCACGCCGACGACGTTCGCGCTCGCGAGCATCGTCATGGCGGCACCGCTGCGGCTCGTGGGGCTCAAGTCCCCGCCGACCGTGAAGATCGTGACCATGACGGGGCCCACGAACAGGCCCAGGAGCGCGAGCGCACCGATGAGGGTGCCGAGCGACCCGCTGCCGCCCGCGACGAACGTCAGGACGGCTGCGACGGACAGCCCCGACGCGAACGCCACCCAGCGCGAACGTGCGCCGAAGCGGGCCGGCAGCGCCACGACGGCCAGGGCCGTGATCGCGGAGCCGAAACCGAGCACGGCGTAGACGAGGCCCGCCTGCGACTCGGAGCCCGCGTCGCGCATGAACGACGTGACGGCCGTCTGGGTGCTGCCGAAGAGCATGCCCATGGCGAGCATGCCGAGCACGGGGACCAGGACCTTGCGCAGGAGCCCAGCGAACGAGCCGTGGGCGTCCTGCCCGGCGGCGGCCGAGGCCTCCGGCGAGGGCTTGGGTGCGCCGGGGGTCGCGGTGGGGTGCAGCGCGAACGCCAGCCCGAACACCGCGCACACGCCCGCGGCGAAGAGCATCGCCGCCTGGGGCGACCAGACGCTCGCGAGGATGCCCACGAGCGCCGGGCCGAGCACGAACCCGATCTCGTCGGCCGTGGACTCGTAGCCCATCGCGGCGAGCAGGGTCCGCGGTCGGTGCTGGGTCATGGCGATCCAGCGCACGCGTGCGAGCGGCCCGACCTGCGGAGCGAACGCCCCCACGAGCGCGGCGGTGCCGAGGATCACGGCCGAGGGAGCCCCGGCGCTCGCGGCCTGCACGAGCCCCAGGACGGCCAGGACGTTGAGGGGCACGACGACGAGGAGCACCGTGCGCTGTCCGATGCGGTCCGCGAGGGTCCCCTGGGTGGGGCCGCCGAGCGCCGTCCCGACGGCGGCGGCTGCGCTCGCGAGCCCGCCGAGCGCGAGCGATCCCGTGGTCGTGCTGACCAGCAGCAGCGTGCCGATCGTGATCATCGAGAACGGGAGCCGCGCCAGGAAGGCGATGGGGAGAAAGGCCTTGCCGGCCAGGCGGGGCAGCTCACCGTACGTGGCGAGGGTCCCGCGGCGGGGCTCGACGTCGTCAGGAGCCGGAGCGGGAGAGCCGAGCGTGCCGACGGCGGCGGGCTCGACGTCGCGCCGAGAGGGCGCGAGAGGGCTGGGAGTGCGGGTCATGAGGGTCCTTCAGGGGTCAACCGATCCGCGCACCGACCCACCCGTACTCCGGTTGCGCAAGGATTCCCTTGAGGTGAGGCCTATTCTAGCGGCGAACGTCCGAGAAGGGGAGAGGTGCCGCCACCTGCTCCGCGAGCAGCGGCGCCAGGTGTGCGCGCAAGGCGCTGACGAGCAGGGGCGAGACCTCGTCGAGCGTGACCCGGCGGCCGGTCTCGAGCGAGAGCGAGGTGACGTCGGCGTCGCTGATGCCGCACGGCACGATCCGGGAGAACTCGCCGAGGTCGGGGCAGCAGTTGAGCGCGAGCCCGTGCATGGTCACGCCGCGTGCGACGCGGACCCCGATCGCGCAGACCTTGCGCTCGCGCCGGGCAGGTGTCGCGGCGAGCCAGACGCCGCTGCGCCCCTCGACCCGGAAGGTCTCGACGCCGAGGCTCGTGCACACGTCCATGACCGCGCCCTCGAGGGCGCGCACGTAGGCGACCACGTCGACCGGCTCGGCGAGACGGACGACCGGGTAGGCCACGAGCTGGCCCGGACCGTGCCACGTGATCTTCCCGCCGCGATCGACGTCGACGACCGGTGTGCCGTCGTCGGGCCGCTCCGACCTGTTGGTGCGCCGGCCCGCGGTGTAGACGCTCGGGTGCTCCACGAGGATCACGGTGTCCGGTGCGGCGCCGTCCACGACGTCCTGGTGCACCTGGCGCTGGAGGTCCCAGGCGTCCTGGTAGTCGGTCAGGCCGGGCCCCTCGGTGCGGAAGTGCATGCGGTCAGGCTAGTCCTCGCCGGGGCGGGGGTGCGCCTCGACCATGGTGATGAGGATCTCACGCAGCGTGGCGACCTGTTCGTCGGTCAGCCCCCGGGTGCTGAGCGCCTCGGCCGGTCGGGGGCTCGCGGCCGCGAGCGCGGCGGTGCGGCCGGTGGGGGTGATGGCCACTGCGCGGCGGCGGCGGTCCGACGGGTCGTCCGTGCGCGTGATGTACCCGGACCGCTCGAGGCGTGCCAGGACTCGGCTCATGGTCTGCTCCGTGATGTGCGACTCGGCCGCGAGCTGACGCTGGGTCCGTGGGCCGGCGAGGAGGTGCAGCAGGACGGGCATCGAGGCGTGGTTGAGGTCCCAGCCGTCGAGGTGGTGGTTCCACTCGCGCTCGATGCGACGGGTCACCGCCGACAGGAGCCGGCCCGTCGGCCAGTCCTTCGGTTCCCTGCTCACGGGGTTGGCGTCCACTTGCTTCTGAGACCTCCGTCGTCAATAGTACTCAGCATGCTGAGTAATCGCTGGAGTGGTGTGCTCCGAGGCCTGGTCATTGTCGCAGTACTCGGAGTATGGCTCGCCATCGGTGCCCTCGGCGGGCAGGCGCAGGGCAAGCTCAGCACGGTGCAGACCAACGACTCTGCCGCCTTCCTGCCCTCGAGCGCCGAGTCGACCCAGGCCGCCGAGAAGGCGCAGGCGTTCGTGTCCGACGAGAGCCTTCCTGCCCTCGTCGTCGCGGTGCCCACCGCCGGGGGAGCGATCACGCCCGAGCAGCTCCAGCTCCTCCAGGACGTCGCCGCCGACCTGCCCGGCCTCCCCCTCCCCGGCGCAGGGCCCGAGGACCCGCAGACCGTCGGGGACGCACTCACGGGCGACCCCGTCGTCGTGCCGTCCCAGGACGGCGAGGCGGCCATGATCGTCGCGTCGCTCGACGCGTCCCAGGTGTCGGACCTCATGGCCGACGACGAGCGCGTCAACAACGTCGTGATCGCCGAGGTGCGCGCCGAGCTCGAGACCGCCCTGGCCGACTCGGGCCTGCAGGCCTGGGTCACGGGCCCCGCGGGCTTCGTCGCCGACCTGGTCAACGCGTTCGGCGGGATCGACACGGTGCTGCTGCTCGTCGCGCTCGGTGCCGTGCTCATCATCCTCGCGATCGTCTACCGCTCGCCGGTCCTGCCGTTCATCGTCATCCTCACGGCGGTCTTCGCGCTGTGCCTCGCAGGGCTCGTCGTCTACCTCCTGGCCGACGCCGGCACGCTCACGCTCAACGGGCAGGCCCAGGGCATCCTCTCGATCCTCGTCGTGGGAGCCGCGGTCGACTACTCGTTGCTCGTCGTGGCGCGCTATCGCGAGGAGCTGCGCGTGGTCCGTGACCCGTACACCGCGGTCCGCAAGGCGCTGCGCGCCTCGATCGAGCCGATCGCCGCCTCGGCCGGGACCGTCATCGCGGGCCTGTTGTGCCTGCTGCTGTCCGACCTGGGGTCCAACCGCAGCCTCGGCCCCGTCGGGGCGATCGGCATCGCCGCCGCGTTCCTGGCCGCGCTCACGTTCCTGCCCGCGCTGCTCGTGCTCGGCGGCAAGCGGTCGCGCGGCATCTTCTGGCCGCAGAAGCCCGCCTACGACCCGGCCGCGGCCGAGGAGGGTACTGCTCCCGCGGGCGGGGGTGCTGCTCCGAGCACCCCCGCGGGCGAGGGCGCACGCGACGTCGCGCTCGCCGCGAGCCACGACGTCGAGGTGCACGTCGCGGGGCACGGGATCTGGTCCCGTGTCGCGAGCTTCGTGGGCCGTCGCGACCGCGCGGTGTGGATCGTCACGGCGCTCGTGCTCGCAGGGTGCGCGGCGTTCGTCCCCACGTTCCAGGCCGAGGGCACGAGCGACTCCGACGTCTTCCTCACCCAGGTCGACTCGGTCGACGGGGAGCAGGCGCTCGAGGAGCACTTCGGGGGAGTGGGCGTGCAGCCCGCGATCGTCATCGCGCCCCAGGAGGACCTCGACGCCGTGCTCCAGGCCGCGACCGCGACGGACGGCGTCGCGTCGGCCGCAGCGGTGACCGAGGCCGGGACGGGCGGTGCCCCGGGCGCCCCTGCGCAGGGGCCGCCGCTGGTGGTCGACGGTGACGTCCGTGTCGACGTCGTGACCGAGGACCCCAGCGACACCAACGCCGCGACCGCGACCGTCGCCGCGCTGCGCGACGCGGTGCACGAGGTCTCCCCCGACGCGCTGGTCGGCGGGGCGAGCGCCGAGCGGCTCGACACCCAGATCGCGGGCGACCACGACCTGCGGGTCATCGTCCCGGTCGTGCTCGTCGTGATCCTCCTGATCCTCATGCTGCTCCTGCGCTCGATCCTCGCGCCGGTCCTGCTCATGGCGGCCAACGTGCTCTCGTTCGGCGCGGCCCTGGGCGTCGCGGCCCTGGTGTTCAACCACGTGCTCGACTTCCCTGGCGCGGACCCCACCGTCCCGCTCTACGCGTTCTGCTTCCTCGTCGCGCTGGGCGTCGACTACTCGATCTTCCTCATGACGAGGGTGCGCGAGGAGTCCGGGATCATCGGCACGCGCCGCGGCACGCTGCGGGCGCTCGCGGTCACGGGCTCGGTCATCACGTCGGCGGGCGTCGTCCTGGCCGCGACGTTCGCGGCGCTCGGGGTGATCCCGCTGCTCTTCCTCGCGCAGCTCGCGTTCATCGTCGCGTTCGGTGTCCTGGTGGACACGTTGATCGTTCGCAGCCTGCTGGTCCCGGCGCTGGTGCACGACGTCGGACGCGTCGTCTGGTGGCCGGGCTCCCTCCGCCGGGCCGCACCCTGAGCCGCGGGCCCGGGCGGTCGCCTCGCGTCAGGCGGCCGCCCGGGACCCGCTCGTGGTGCCGCGTGAGGTGACTGCGGGTCCTTCCGCAGGTCGCGAAGTGCCGCGGGGCTGCCGGGTCGGCGCGAGCCAGGGGGTCGCACCGTGCAGGACGGCCTGCACGGTGCGGAAGCCTCAGGAGGCGACGGGGAGCGGCTCCGACGGGCAGCCGTCCAGGACCGTGGCCATGGCGTCGCGCTCGGCGGGGGTGACCCACAGGTCGTAGGTCACCTTGACCGCGATCTGCCGCGCGACGTAGGTGCAGCGGAACGCGTTGTTGGGCGGCAGCCAGGCCGACGCGTCCCGCGCCCCCTTCGACTGGTTCGCCGAACCGTCCGACGCGAGCAGGTTGAGCGGGTCGTTCGCGAAGCGCAGACGCGTCTGCGCGTCCCACGCCTGCGCGCCCTTGCGCCACGCGTCCATGAGCGGGATCACGTGGTCGATCTGGACCGCCGCACTGGTCTTGTTGCCCCGCACGAAGCTGATGACCTGGCCCGTGTACGGGTCGTCGAACGTGCCCGTCCGGACCTCGCACGCCTTGTCGCGCGTCGAGTACGTGAGATCGGTGAGGTCGCGCGCGAGGATGTCGTTGCGGGTGTCGCAGCCGTTGCCGTCGACGTCTGCCCAGGCCGAGCCGAAGTTCTCGCGCTCGTACCCTGTCGAGGCCGCGGGCCCCTTGACGTCGAGTGTCGCGAGCGCCGCGAGCGCGGTCCCCGAGGCGGGGGCCTCGTGGGCCTCGATCGTCTGCTGGTTCACGGCGTTGGCGATGACGACGCCCAGCGCCAGTGCGATGAGGGTGATGCGTACGGCGCGGCGCAGGCGCGCGCTCTTCTGACTCTTCTGACTCTTCGAGCTCTTGGTGCTCAACGGACGACCTTCCCGAACTCGGACACATGCCGAGAACGACAGTTCCAGGAGGATTCGGTACATTCTGCCAGTCTTCGGGAGTGCTCCGGGACGGCCGCTAGATTGGTCGCCATGAGCGGAAGCAGCACGCAGGAACAGGTCGCGCGCGTCGGGCTGGTCGGGTACGGCGGCGCGGGCCGAGGCATCCACGCCCGCCTCGCTCGCGAGGCGGGCCTCCGGGTGACCGCCGTGGTCGCGCGCGACCCCGGTCGTCGCGCCGAGGCCGAGCAGGACTGGCCGGGGGTGCACCTGCACGACGACCTCGCCGGCCTGCTGGCGGACCGGGACGCCTACGACGTGGTGGTCGTCGCGAGCCCGTCGGCGCTGCACGCCGAGCACGCCGCGCAGGTCTCCGCGGCCGGCGTCCCGTTCGTGCTCGACAAGCCCATCGCGCTCGACGGCACGCAGGCGGCCGAGGTGGTCGCGGTCGCGGCCGCTGCAGGGACTCCCTTCACGGTCTTCCAGAACCGGCGGTGGGACCCCGAGCAGCTCACGCTCGAGTCGGTCCTGGCGTCGGGCGAGCTCGGCGAGGTGCACACGTTCGAGCGCCGGTGGGAGCGGTGGCGACCCGTGCCGCAGCAGCGCTGGAAGGAGAACGACCCGGTCGGGGGCGGGCTCCTGCTCGACCTCGGCCCGCACCTCGTGGACTCCGCGACCCAGCTCTTCGGACCCGTGCGCTCGGTCTACGCCGAGCTGCGCGCCCTGACGACCCCGACCGAGGACGACGTCTTCCTGACCCTCCACCACGAGGGCCGCCAGGGGCGAGAGGTCGTCAGCCGGCTCTGGGCGGCCTCCGTCGTGGGTGCGCCCGGCCCGCGCACGCGCGTCCTCGGCACCGCGGGCGCGTACGTCGTGACCACGTTCGAGAACGACGCCTCCCCCTTCGAGGTCTTCGACGACGCGGCTCCCGAGGGCACGGAGGGGTGGATCACCCGCGGACGCGAGAGGACGCCCGTGCCGCGCGCCCCCGGGGGGCACGCCGACTTCTACCGCGCGGTGGGCGCGTGGCTCACGGGCGGGCCGGTCCCGGTCGACCCGGCCGACTCCGTGCGGACGGCACACGTGCTGGACGTGGCACGCGAGAGCGCGCGCAGCGGACGTCGCCTCGACGTCTGAGCCCTCTGCGGCCCGACGGCCAGGTTCGGCCTGTGGACAAGTCGGGACGGTCGGCCCGCCCTGATGGGATAGGGGCATGTCGAGTGCACGCCCCGTCCGCGAGTCACGCCCTCGGCGACCCGGGAGGACGTGGGGCGGGCCCGACGAACCGCCACTCCCGCCGGCGCTCGCCGCACAGCTCGCGCGACGGGGCTGGAAGGTCTCCGGCAGCGGGCCGTCCCGGGACGCGCAGCGCGCCGACCGCCCGGTGTGGGTCGTCGTCGACGGCGCCGGGCGCCAGGACGACCTGACGCTCGTGCCGGTGCCCGCAGAGCCCGGTGAGCGCGCGCAGGTCGTCGAGCGCCTGGGCGTGCTGCGTGCGCTCGACCACGAGCACCTCGCCACGATCGACGAGGTCGTCGAGGGGGACGCTGCGCACCTCGGAGTCCTGACCCGACGCTCGCTCGGGACCAGCCTGGACCTTCTCCTGGCGTGCCGCGCACCCTTGAGCGCGGGCGAGGCGGTGACCCTCGTGGTCCCGCTCGCGCAGGCGCTCGCGGCGCTCCACGTCGCCGGCCAGACGTACGGAGCGCTCGACCGGAAGGACGTGACGGTCGGCGCCGACGGTCGAGCGGTGCTCCGCGCACCGCTCGAGGTCTCGACCGGGAGCCCCGCGGAGGACGTCCGGGCGCTCGCCGCGCTCGTCACGGGGCTCGTGCCGCCCCCGGCGACGCTCCACGCGGGAGCCCGCGGCGCCGTCGGGCCGGGAGAGGGGAACGACGAGGCGCTCTCCGCGCTGCACGCCGAGCTCGCCGCCGCCCAGCGCGCCGACCCCCGCGGGCGCCCTGAGGCCGGGACCTTCGCCGCGCTCTGCTACGAGGCCGCGATGCCGCTCCCGATCGTCCTCCCGGACCCCGCGCGGCTGGCCGCCGCGGCCATCGCGGAACGACCTGGCCCCCGAGGCGTGGGGGGAACGCTCCGGGCGGTCGCCGAGGATGCTCCGGGGCCACGGCCTCGGCGCGGGGCCTCAGCAGGCGGCACGGTCTCCCAGGAAAACGCCCCTCCTCGACGCGTCGCCCGTCGGGCGAGGGGCCACGACGGCGGTGACCCCGCACCGGGCACCCGCGCCGCGGCCCGGGCGCGGGCCGGTGGCAGGGGCCGGGCTGAAGGAACGGCGGGCCAGGCCCCGCCGACCGGGGGCCGAACGGGCGGACGCACCGGACCGGGCCGGGACCGCGGCGGCCGGTCGCGCGGGCCGCGCCACCCGGTGCTCGTCGCGGTGCTCGTGCTCACGCTCTGTGCAGCGCTGGCGGGAGGTGGGCTGGCCTTGCGGTCCTGGGCCGGGGCCGCCACGGATGTCCGGGACCCAGCGGTCGCCGGACCTCGCGCGGAAGACCGGGTCGCAGCGGGCACCGACCCGACCCGTCGCCACGACGATCCGCTCGCCGCTGCGGTCGAACTCACCGAGCGCAGGGTCGAGCTGTTGGCGGGAGACCGAGCCCTCGCCGAGGTCGTGGTGCCCGGCTCGCCCGCGGAGCAGGCCGACGCCGAGCTGCTCGAGCGCATCACGGGCGCTGGTGTCGTCGTCGAGGGGGCCCGGGCCGAGGTCCTCGACGCCCGGAGCACGGCCTCCGGCAGGCCGGACGCGGTGGGCGCGGACGGCGCCGCCAGCAGCCCCGCCGGCAGCCCGGACGAGGCGAGCGTCGAGGTGACCTACGTCGTGGGCGCCCACACGCAGCGCACCGCGGACGGCGCGGTGATCCAGGTCCCCGCGGCCAGTCCTCAGGTCGCGGTGCTCACGCTGCGCTGGGCCGACGGCGCGTGGCGCGTCGGGGAGGTCGGCTGAGAGGTGCTCAGCCGCTCGTGACCCAGCGGGCTGCCGACTCCAGGTCGTCGTGCTCGAACCTGAAGCCGCTCGCCTCCAGCACGCGCGGCAGGGCGCGCTGGGACCCCAGCACGTCGGACGCGAACTCGCCCAGCACCACCTTGAGCGCGACGGACGGCACGGGCAGCGCTGCGGGACGGTGCAGTGCCCGGGCGAGCGCGCGGGTGACCTCGGTGTTCGTCGCCGGGGCGGGGCCCGTCAGGTTCACGGGGCCGTGCACGTCGGCGTCGAGCAGGTGCAGCACGGCCGAGACGTGGTCGCGCAGCGTGATCCAGCTCCAGTACTGGGAACCGCTCCCGAGACGGCCCCCCACGCCGAGCCGCAGGAGGGGCAGCATGCGCGAGAGTGCGCCGCCGTCGGGCGACAGGACGATCCCCGTGCGCAGGTGCGCCACTCGCACCCCCGCGTCCTGCGCGGGGGCTGTGGCGGCCTCCCACTCGGTGACGACGCGCGCGAGGAACGTCGTGCCCGGGCCCGACGTCTCGGTCAGCACCTCGGCGCCCCGGTCCCCGTAGTAGCCCACCGCGGTCCCCTGGAGGAGCACGGGCGGGGGAGCGTCGAGGTGCGCGAGGGTGCGGGCGAGCAGCCCGGTGGTGCGGGTCCGGGACTCGAGGATGGTGCGCTTGTACTCGGTGGTCCACCGGTGGTCGCCGACCCCTGCGCCCGCGAAGTTGACCACGGCGTCCGCGCCCTCGAGCGCGTGGGGGTCCAGGGCGTCCTCGTCGGGGTCCCAGAAGATCTCGTGCGCTGCCTGGGGAGGACGGCGCACCAGGCGGCGCACGGTGTCCCCCCGCTCGCGGAGGCGTTCGAGCAGCTCGGTCCCGATCAGACCGTGCGAGCCGGCCACGACGATGTCCATGCGACCACGGTACGGCCCGTGCGGCCTGCCTGCGCCGCTCGGGCCTCGCGTCGTCCGGCGTGTCCGGTGCGCCGACCACGAACGAACGACGACGGCCCCCCGACCCGTGAGGGTCGAGGGGCCGTCGGCCGTGGTGGGGCTCAGCGAGCTCCGAGGGTCAGAGACCGACCTCGGACTCGAAGGCGCCCTCCTCGATGCGGTTCTTGATCGCACCCAGGAAGCGGGCTGCATCCGCGCCGTCGACCAGGCGGTGGTCGTAGGACAGGAAGATGTAGCTCATCGAACGGATCGCGATCGACTCGTTGCCGTCGGCGTCGGTCACGACGACCGGGCGCTTGACGATCGTGCCCGTGCCCAGGATCGCGACCTGGCCGCCGGGGACGATCGGCGTGTCGATCAGCGCGCCACCGGAACCGGTGTTCGTGATCGTGAACGTCGCGCCACCCAGCTCGTCCGGCCCGATCTTGTTGATGCGGGTGCGGCCGGCGAGGTCCGCGATCTTGCGGGCGATCCCGGCGAGGTTGAGGTCACCGGCGTCCTTGATGACCGGCACGACCAGGCCGCGCTCGGTGTCGACCGCGATGCCGACGTTCTCCTGCGGGTGGTAGACGACCGAGTCGCCGTCGATGCTCGCGTTGATCTTCGGGTAGGCCTTGAGGGCCTCGACCGCGGCGAGCGTGAAGAACGGCAGGAACGTGAGGTTGGCGCCCTCGCGAGCCTTGAAGTCGTTCTTGGCCCGGGCGCGCAGCTTGGCGACCTTGGTCACGTCGACCTCGACCACCGTGGTGAGCTGGGCCTGGGTCTGCAGGGCCTCGACCATGCGCGTCGCGACGAGCTTGCGCAGGCGCGACATCTTCTCGGTGGTCCCGCGCAGGGGCGAGACGGCCGGGACGCTGGGGGCCTTGGGCGCGGTGCCCGACGGCGCGGCAGCGGCAGGTGCAGGAGTCGCCTTGGCAGCCTCCGCCTTGGCGGCCGCCTCGAGGACGTCCTCCTTGCGGATGCGGCCACCGACGCCGGTGCCCGTGAGGGACGCGACGTCGACACCCTTCTCCGCAGCGAGCTTGCGCACGAGCGGGGTCAGGTAGGAGCCGCCGGTCGCGCCCGAGGTGGCACGCGAGGCAGGGGCCGCGGGGGCGGCAGCAGCTGCTGCGGCGGGCGCCGCAGCAGGCGCGGCTGCGGGAGCCGGAGCCGGTGCCGGAGCGGGCGCGGCGGCGGGTGCCGGTGCTGCAGGAGCGGCCGGTGCCGGGGCAGCCGGTGCGGGTGCCGGTGCTGCGGCGGGGGCCGGAGCTGCTGCTGCCGGGGCAGGAGCCGCAGCACCCGACCCGACGATCGCGAGCACGGTGCCGACCTCGACGGTCTCGTCCTCCTGGACGAGGATCTGCTGGACGGTGCCGGCCACGGGGGACGGGACCTCGGTGTCGACCTTGTCGGTCGAGACCTCGAGCAGGGGCTCGTCGATCTCGACGGTCTCGCCGACGGCCTTGAGCCAGCGGGTCACGGTGCCCTCGGTCACGGACTCACCGAGCGCGGGGAGCTTGATCTCCTCGCCACCGGAGGCGGCGGGGGACTCGGCGGCCGGCGCCGGTGCGGCGGGGGCCTCGGGGGCGGGGGCTGCGGGAGCGGCGGCCGGGGCGGGCGCGGCCGCCGGGGCCGGAGCCTCGGCGGCGGGAGCGGCCGGTGCCTCGGGAGCAGCCGGGGCTGCGCCTGCGCCGGAGCCGATCACGGCGAGGTCGGTGCCGACCTCGACGGTCTCGTCCTCCTGGACGAGGATCTGCTCGAGCACGCCGGCGAACGGCGAGGGGATCTCGGTGTCGACCTTGTCGGTCGAGACCTCGAGCAGGGGCTCGTCGATCTCGACGCTCTCGCCGACGGCCTTGAGCCAGCGGGTGACGGTTCCCTCGGTGACGGACTCGCCCAGTGCGGGCATCTGCACGTTGTCAGACATGACCTCTCGGGTCTCCTTCGATCGTTGGGTCAGTTGTGGGCGTGCAGCGGCTTGCCGGCGAGGGCCAGGTGGGCCTCTCCGAGAGCCTCGTTCTGCGTGGGGTGCGCGTGGACCAGGGCGGCGACGTCCTCGGGGTACGCCTCCCAGTTCACGATGAGCTGGCCTTCGCCGATGAGCTCGCCGACGCGCGCGCCGACCATGTGCACACCGACGACGGGGCCGTCCTTCTGGCGGACGAGCTTGACGAAGCCCGTGGTCCCGAGGATCTTGCTCTTGCCGTTGCCGGCAAGGTTGTACTCGAGCGTCTCGACGCCGTCGGCACCGTGCAGCTCCTTGGCCTTGGCCTCGGTCAGGCCGACCGACGCGACCTCGGGCTCGCAGTACGTCACGCGGGGGATGCCCGACTCGACGATCGGCGTCGGGTTCAGGCCCGCGATCTGCTCGGCCACGAAGATCCCCTGGGCGAACCCGCGGTGCGCGAGCTGGAGCCCGGGGACGATGTCGCCGGCCGCGTAGATGTTGCCGACGCCCGTGTGCAGGCGCTCGTCCACGATCACGAAGCCGCGGTCCATGGTGATGCCCTGCGCCTCGTAGCCCAGGTCCGCGGTGCGGGGACCGCGGCCGACGGCGACCAGGAGGAGGTCCGCGTCGAACGTCTTGCCGGACTCGAGGGTCACGTGCACGCCCGAGTCGTCCTGGGTCACGCCCGAGAACCGGTCGCCCAGCGTGAAGCCGATGCTGCGCTTGCGGAACGCGCGCTCGAGGGCCTTCGACAGCGACTCGTCCTCGTTGGGGACGAGGTGCGGGAGGGCCTCGATGATCTGCACGTCGGCGCCGAACGACTTCCAGACGCTCGCGAACTCGACACCGATCACGCCGCCGCCCAGGACGATCGCGCTCTTGGGCACGTAGTCCAGGTTCAGTGCCTGGTCGGACGTGATGACGCGGCCGCCGATCTCCAGGCCGGGGAGCGAGCGGGCGTAGGAACCCGTGGCGAGCACGACGTTCCTGCCCGTGTAGCGCTGGCCCGCGACCTCGACCGTGTCCGCGGCGACGAGCGTGCCGTGGCCCTCGATCACCGTGATCTTGCGCGACTTGATGAGGCCCTGCAGGCCCTTGTACAGACCGGCGATGACGCCGTCCTTGTACGCGTTCACGCCGTTCATGTCGATGCCCTGCAGCTGGCTCAGGACGCCGTACGCGCTGCCCTCGCGGGCGTTGTCGGCGAGCTCGGCGGCGTGCAGCAGGGCCTTCGTCGGGATGCAGCCGTTGTGCAGGCAGGTCCCGCCCAGCTTGTGCGCCTCGACGAGGGCGACGTCGAGGCCGAGCTCGGCGGCGCGCAGCGCCGTGGCGTAACCGCCGCTGCCTCCGCCCAGGACGACGACGTCGAAAGGTGTGCCGGTCTCGGCCACGTGCAGCTCCTTAGGGGCATACGAAAAGAGGGAGAGCAAAGTTCTTGTGACATCTTGGCACTTTGGGCACCCGTACCCCAATCGGAACGCACGGTCGGTGGTGTGACGCTCAAGACAGGTGCGGACGGGAACGACGAGGGCCGGGGACTCGCCGTCGGGCCCTCGGGTGGTCGGCGGACCGACGCAGGCAGGCGGTGCGCGCAGGCCGCCAGGCGACACCGCCGTCCGCGACACGAACCCGGCCGACGGACGATCTCAGGCCCGCTCCAGGGAGAGCAAGTACTCTGCCTCCATGTCCAGGCTGTCCCAGCTCTTCTCCCGCAAGCCCGCGAACGGTTCCGCGTCGCCGGGGGCCACCGGCTCGCCGTCCGCCGCAGACCAGCGACGGGCCACGGTCGAGCACCTGGCCGAGTTCGCGCGCACCCGGGTCGGCGTCGAGGCGTACATCGAGCCACCGACGAACGACACGCCCACGACCCTCATGCTGATCGCGACCACGGGGGAGTGGACGCGACGCCGGGTCCCCGACGCCAGGACCGCGCGCAAGCTCGCCGAGCAGCTCGAGCTCCCGGTCTACGACGTGAACTTCACGGGCTACCCGCAGCGCATGCGCGACTGGAACTCCAGGCAACGTCGGCGCTGAGCGCCCGGGCGGGCCGCGCGGCCCGGCCCGGATCCTGACGCAGCACAGGGCGGGGGGCGCCGCGCGGGGGCGCCCGCC
>NZ_JBHXCQ010000008.1:211293-243941 GCF_042726295.1 Oerskovia sp. NPDC060338 | reverse complement strand
ACGCCATACATCTACCAGGGCGAAGAGATCGGCATGACCAACGCACCGTTCGCCTCCGTGGAAGACCTGCGCGACATCGAGTCGCTCAACCACTATCGCGAAGCCGTTGTCACCCAGGACGCCGAGCACGTCATGACCGCCATCCGGCACATCGGACGCGACAACGCTCGCACACCAGTGCAGTGGGACGACGGCCCTCAGGCAGGCTTTACCACCGGGTCCCCTTGGATCGGCGTCAACCCGAACCATGCCTGGCTCAACGCGACAGCCCAGTACGACGACCCCCGGTCGATCTACCGCCACTACCAGCACCTCATCGAGCTCCGGCACAACCTCCCCGTCGTCGCGCACGGCGACTTCACCATGCTTCTGGACGACCACCCCACGGTCTACGCCTACGAGCGCCACCACGACGAGACCACGCTCCTCGTCATAGCCAACCTCGCGAGCGAACACGCCGAGGTCGAACTGGACGTCACGTCGGCCGAGCTGCTCCTCAGCAACACCGAGACCGGCACACCACCCAAGGAGGGGCGCCTCTCGCTCGCCCCTTGGGAAGCCAGGATCTACCTCTCGACATCGCTGCGGTGACACCGAACCCGACCGCCTCCAGAGGTCGCACCCGACGAACCTCGAAGGGATAGATCACCCGACGGGATCCCTGATCGCGCCTCACGACACCCGCACGCGATCAGGGATCACGATCTTGGTGCCCGGTGCACCAACACGCACGCGGTCAGACGAAATCCTGTCAGCGAGAGGATCGTGCGACGCGCGGACCCGCACGTTCCCACATGCGATACCAGGTACCGCGTGGAGACCGCAGGGCTAGATCGGTCGTCAACAAGCCCCGCCTCTGTTTGCGTACGACTTGGCGCATGGGGAACGAGATGAAGGCTACAGAACTGGCGGAGCGCACCTACCTCCCAAACGAGGTGGAAGAGCTCGCGGAGATGCACAGCTTCCTCGAGGCGCACAAGCGAGCGCGCTGCACGGACGTCCCACCGCGCTATCTTCTTGCGGGCGAGGAGCACCAGGTCGAGCTGCCGGAGTCCATGTACCGGCTGCTCCTTCAAGTGGTCGATGCCCTGAGTGCTGGGAGCGCCGTCACGGTAGCGCCACGTTCGACGACGCTGACGACTCAGCAGGCAGCAGATCTACTGGGTGTCTCTCGCCCGGCCGTCGTGCGTTTGATCGATGCCGGGCAGCTGCTGGCGCAGCGTCCCGGAACGTGGCGGCAGGTGCTGCTCAGCGATCGACTGGCGTACCGCGAGCAGCGTCGTCAACGTCAATACGACGTGCTCGAGCGATCCGCGCTCGATATCGACGAAGAGGATCCGGCCGAGGTCGCTGAGCAACTGCGCGAAGTACGCAAGGCCGTGGCAGCACGTCGGAGCGGCTGAGGGCGAGTACCTGGAAGAATCGGCGGCGTGTCCGCCGTCGTGCTCAATACGTGTGTGCTGTGGCAAAGCCTGCAGCGGGACTTTCTGCTGAGCCTGGCCATCAAGGGCCCATACCGGCCGTTGTGGTCCTCGGCGATCTTGTCCGAACTTGAGGAGCACGAAGGCCGCACGCTCGTGAGCCGTGGCGCGAACCAGGTCGGCGCCGAGCGCGCTGCTCAGTACCTTATTGGCCAGATGAGCAGCGCGTTCGACGGTGCCTGTGTCGAGGGTGGGAACCGCTGGACGGGTCATACGGCCTACCAGGCCCGGACGACGAGCACCTGGTCGCCGCCGCTGTCGTCGGCGGGGCCGGCGCGATCGTCACCGTGAAGTCGCGGATGGTCTGGGCGGCAGCTTGTGCGATCAGACCTCCGGCGATTGTTGCGCCTGTTGTGGAGAGCGCCGCGAGTTCAGTGATGGAGCCGACGCCGAAGAGCATGCCGGTTCCGGTGGCGCCAGAAACGATGGCGTTGGTGTCAGTCGCGAGATTGAAGACGGTGTCCTTGACCAGTCCGGTTCTGGATAGTTCGCTGCGCAGCGTCACCAGAGTTGGTTGCGCCTCGTCGCGCCATAGATCGGTGATCTCGACTTGTAGTGCTGGGTCGGTGGCGTCTGATGCGACCTTGTCTGCGAAGCCGGTGACGCCCTTGCGGTACCGCACCATGGGACTCGCTGAGCTGAGTTCGCGTGTCCAGGATCGACTCGGTCGGGGCGTCAGGAAAGGCCGGAAGTCACTCGATCAGACCGGTACCGGTCGTGGCCCGCATACCGTGTTTGGTTGTCAGCGGATGCATCTGAGCCTCGTCCTCACGCATCATCGCAACTACCAGTTCACCGACCTGCTCATCATCAAAGATCAGGTGGCTGGTGGGATCGGTCAGAATTTGAGCGCCCCACCCGCGTCTCTGATCGACACCCGCACGCCCACCCTCAAGACCGTCGACCTGCCCTCGAGCTACACGTTCCGATCCCTTGGTTGCGGTGACGCAGGCGAGGCCCTTGTGCTGGGTACAGACGGCCAACTGCATGTCATCGACCCCGAAGCCGGCGCGCTCGCCCGCTCCAGCCCTGTCATCGACGCATGGGAGAAGCCCGAGGAGTGGCAGAGCCACCCTCTACGTCCTGGACGGAACCGGGTACATCACCGACCCCGCAAAGAAGATGCTCCACGCTGTCGACATCGAAACCGCGAAGCCTGGGACAGCACCGCTCACCGTTGAACCGAACGAGCTCAACGGCGCCTCGGGCGCAGCCGAGGCCGCTAGCCACGATGACCACTCCCATGAGGACGAGCACGCTCACGAGGACGCGTAGGGCTTGACCTTGCGCCCTGTGAGCAAGGGCGCCGACTGAGCGTTCTGTTGCCTAGCGAAGAATTTCCCGATCGAACACCCGGTCGCGCGGCTCCCGGTGGAAGGTTGAAGCCCCAGATCTCGTCACCAATCGCGTGGAAGGTGACCAGGTGAAGGTGCCGCGACGAAGGACCCGGGCGGTCGAGCGAGGACTGATCGATTTGCCTAAGTAGGGCCGGCGAGGAGCCCAGGGTAGTTGTACGGCCCGGCGCAAGTCGATGGCGTTAGGTCGCGCTCCTCGACGAGCGACAGTAGCTCCCCGACCAACAACACGTCATTGAGCTTCGAGCAATCGACCGCAGTCCGTTCCCCGTCTTTGGCGCTGCAGCCTGATGGCGGAGTGGCCATGTGCGCGTACTCAGTCGAGTCCATCTTTGGGCAGACGTCTCTGCCGAGGTGGACGGCCCGGACCTGGGACAGGCGCACGGGTTCGTGCTCGCCGCCCGCGCACCGTGTCGTCAGTCTGGTCCGCGAAGGTGTGGCGCAGCTCCAGGGCGTACCCGTGGCTGTGCTCCTCCTGGGCGGCGTGGGCGACCATCGTGATGATCTGCGGCCACAGGGTGGTGTTCGGGCTCATCGCCCTGCTCCTTGCCTCGCCGGTTGATGACCGGGACGTGGAGCGCGGGGGGCAGGAACGGCCCGAACGGGGGTCAGTCGCTCAGGAGGCAGCGGCCTGGTCGGCGGTGATCCCGAACCGGCGTTCGAGGATCTCGATCCCCATGCCGCGTACCTGCACCAGGACCCGGCGCACCCGGCGCTCGGGCAGGTCCAGGGCCTGGGAGATCTGCGCGGTGGTCGCGAGCGGTCCCTCCTCCTGGGAGTAGTAGCTCCCGGCCCACGCGTCAGCGACCGCTGCCACGACTGGGTCACTGCTGGCGCCGGCCGCGTCCAAGATCGTCTTGACGAGCTCACGCCCCTCGGTGGGGTGCAGGATGAAGTCCGGCTCGTCCACGACCCGGTCGTGGTTGTCGATGTTCAGCGCGCCGACCTCGCCGAGGTCCGCGGCGGTGGCAAGCGCCCCCTGGTAGGCGGCGTCCTTGCGGGTCAGGCTGACCTGCTCGTTGTGGGCCTCGACCGTCTCGGCATCCGTGGGCTCGCGGTGCTGGTTGGCGCGCAGCTGGTCGCGGGTGCGTTCGAGGGTGACGCGGCGGCGCATCACCGACTGCATGCCCGAGACCGGTGCACGACCCAGCTCGGAGTGGGCGTAGGACCGGGCGCGGTCCGCGCACGAGACGTGCAGCAGGGCCTCGAAGTTGCGGACCTTGTCCAGGGACTCGACGTCGTTCGTGAGCTGCTCGACCATCTTGATCGCGACCTCGCAGACCACCGAGGCCATGTCGTCCAGGTGGTTGTCCACGCTCAGTCCGTATCGCCGGCACAGTGGCCGGGCGATGCGCCGGTAGAGCGCCATGCGTTCGGCGATGAACGCCCCGGCGGCGGTGCGCCTGGCGTCCTCGTCGCCGATCGCGGCGATGTCGTACAGGTCGTCGAGGGTGGTCCTCATAGTCAGTTTGTCCCCTGCTGATGCGTGCTGATCTGGTCTGCGTTGAACTGGTCGGCGTTGCTCGTGCTGGTCGTGGTGGCGCCCATGAGGGACGCGACGGTCGGGTGCGCGGTGATCGCGGGGCCGGCCGTGAAGGGGAAGCCAGGCCACGGGGCCTGGTCGCGCCTGGTGTGCATGACGTCGCACCAGGCGATGTACCTGGACCCGGCGCACCGGGGGTCCAGCAGCCAGGAGATGTTCATCCGGCGCGTGGTGGTGGCCTGGGAGAAGGACGCGAGCTTGGTCAGCGCGGCCTCGGTGCGGCGGACGCCCCAGCCGGGCTGGGCGATGACGAGCTGGCGCAACGTCAGGGCGAGCAGCGGGCGCCCGGGGGCGGTCGCCGCCTGGGCGATGACCTCGGTCGGGGTGACCTGTCCGGCGGTGATGGCGAGCAGCCACTGGGCGCGGGTGCGCCGGGCCGCGGTCAGGGCGGCGTTGGCGTGCGCCCGGGAGGGCACGGGGGTGCGGGTCAGGGTCTGGGGGCTCACGCGGAGACCTCCAGCATCCAGGGCTCCACGCCCCAGTCGATCGAGCCGCCGTCCGCGAGCCCGGGGGACAGGGCTTCGCACAGCCAGTCCTCGAATTCGGCGTTCGGGTCGCGGTGGTCGTGCTCGTACCCGTCGCGCCCGATGAGGGAGACGTTGCGGGTGTCCAGGGTCGTGGTGACCATCAGGGCGGCCGTGGCCCGGCGCACCGAGAGGTGGTCGGTGGGGTACAGGGCGTTGTAGTCCGCGATCAGCGTCGCCAGGTCCGGGTACGCCTTGGTCGCGGCCAGGGCCCGGACCTTGCGCCCGATGTGCGGGTCGCCGACGGACTGGCGGATGAGGGTCTCGGCCTCGACGCGGATCGCGCGGCTGAGGTAGCGGTGCATGTCCACGCGCGTGAAGTTGCTCGTCACCAGCAGGCGTTCGATGATCCGGTCCAGCGGGTTGCGTGCCGCCGCGGACTTCGTGACGCCGGTCGGGGTGACGCGTTCGCTGTCCTGGGACTCGCCGAGGGTCATGACCGTCGTCAGGTGCTCGATCTGCTCCTGGTCGAGCATGGTCGCCGGCCCGCCCTCGCCCCACACCTCGCGGGCGACGGCGTAGTTCGCCTTCTCCAGGGCGCGGCGTGCGATCGGGGTCAGGCGCTGGCGCAGCAGCCACGTGGAGAGGTGGCCGGTCTCGACCAGGGCGCGCAGGGTCGCGATGAACCGGGTCCGGGAGGTCAGCGGGGCGCTGGCGTGGGCCGGGACGTCGCAGTCGGTCAGGTCGACGTCGCCGGTGCCGGTGCTCCTGCCCGTGCTCGTTCCCGTGTCGCTGGACGCGTCGCGGTCGTTGTCGAGGACGGTGTGGAGGGCGGTGCCGGTGCCGATGGCGTCCGCGTCGAGCTGGGCGTAGCCGGTCATGGTGTGCCCGAGCCCGGCCGCGGACCAGGACAGGTCGAGAGGGTCGCGCACGAGGTGGACGGGGCCACCTTCCCAGCGCACGGGGATCGGCAGGGCCAGGCGCTCGGTGCCGACCTGGCTGGTGTCCTTGCGCCCGACGTTGATGCGCGAGCGGCGCCACGTCCAGGTGGGCAGGACCACGACGGCTCGGGCGGCGCGCAGGCGTGAGGTTGAGGGCTCGGCGAGGAGGCTGGCCGCGGCACGCCCGACGGCGATGTCGTGGAGCAGCGCACAGGTAGCTTCTGACCAGTCGTGACGAGGAGGTCGTGGCATCTTCTCTGCGGACCTTCCGGGTGGTCGGAGCCGGTAGCTCTCAAAGAACTAGACAGGGGGAGGTGATCCTCATCACTCAGGTTCGAGTGTGATGCAGGTCACAGATTGTGTCTTCGCAGGTCAGGATCGCGATAACACCGCACACTCACCCCTATGCACCCAGATCGGGCTCAGGTCTACGCGCGCCCGTCCCGGGCCACGACGTGCACCGCAGCGGCCACGATCAGGACGGGTGTCACCAGGGCCGGAACCCACAACACGCCCAGGGCTGCGACCGTCAGGCCGGCTATCAGCAGCCACCCCCGGGGCGAGGCGGACGCCAGCCACGCCAAGGCTCCCAGCGCCAGCGCGGCGAGCGTCACTATCCACAGGGGGCGTTCGAGCCCGAGCGTCGACACGGCCAGGATGAGCGCGAGCACCGCCACGGCCGCGGGCACCAGGCGGCGCACCAGCGTGCCCGCGACCAGGTCTCCTCGGGCCGCGGCGAACGGGCCGGCCTCACGGCCCGGGTCGGGCCCAGGGGCCGGGACGTCGGCGACCGGCACAGGAGCGAACACGGGCGCAGGGAAGTGCGGGCGCGCCGAAGCCGCCCACGCCTCGCCCTCGGTCAGCACGGTCGCGGCCAGGTCCTCACTGAGCGAGGCAGGAGCAGGCGAGGCCGGGACGGGAGCGGGCGCAGCAGGGTCGGTGTCGGGGGAGCGGCGCGCCAAGCTCGGCAGCGCGCGACGCACTCGCGAGCGGCCACGACGCGGTGCTGGCGCCGTCGAGCGCACGCCCGGGATCGGGCCGACCCACGCCGAAGGGCCTGGGCTCTCCTCGCCCATGATCTCCTCGGTGTGCAGCACCAGCTCGACCTGGGGTGCCCGGCGCTTAGGACGCTTCGGTGGGCGCGGTGCCGACGGGAAGAGGTCGTCGAGGCCGCCCTGGTTGCTCATCGCCGTCCCCGCTCACCGGCGGCGCCCGAACAGGCCTCGACGCTTGCGCGGCTCGGCGTGCCGGGCCGGGTCGAACTCAGGACGCCCGGTCACCCGGTGGCAGATCGCGTCGATCATCGGGGCCAGCGCCCCGAGCTTGTACGGGGAGTCCCCAGCGTTCATCGCGTTCTTCACCAGGATCGTCTCCTCCACCTGGCCGAGGTAGGACCCCAGGCCGGTGTACATGCGACCGAACCGCTCGTCGTCCATCGACATGTCCGGCGAGACGCGGTTGAGGACCACGAGCATCCGGTCCGAGGTCACCCCGGCCGCGCGGAACGCCGTCAGCCGGTGGCGCAGGTTCTCCACGCCGGGGGTGGACGGGTCGGTCAGGCCCACGGCCCACCCGCCGTCGACCAGCGAAGGGATCACCAGGCCGTCGATCAGCCCCGAGGTGTCCGAGGCTTCGACGATCTGGGTGTCGACTACGACCACGTCGAACCGGCGGCGCGCAGCATCCAGCGCCCGCAGGTACACCTCGGTGGTCACGACGTCCGGGTCGGCCAGGTGGTCCGGCGGGGCCAGGATCACCGAGAACGGCAGGTCCGGCAGCAGCTGGGGCCGCAGCTGCGAGGTCGAGTCCGGTCCGAGGATGACGTCGTCGTAGGACGCGGCGCCGACCGCTGCGTCGTAGATCGTCGGCACGCTCGCCCCGCGGATGCGCAGGTACCGCGACAGGTCGCCCTGGCCGCGGTTCGCGTCGACCAGGCACACGCTCAGGCCACCGGTCGTGGCCGCTGCGTCCGCGATCGAGATCGACATCGAGGACTTCCCGACGCCTCCCTTGCCGGCGACCACCGGCACGACGAGTCCGCGGGCCGGGGCCCGACGCTCGCGCGCGGTCGTGTCGGGGGATGCGGCGACCAGGAAGTCGGACGCGTCGAAGGTCTCGATCGGCGCGGGCGCGGGCCGAGCTGGCACCGGTGCAGGGGTGGGTGCGGGTGCAGGGGCGGGTGCAGCGGGAACGTAGGCGAGCTGGGGGACCGGCGTCGCGGCCTCCTGATCCCACCCGTTCTCGTCCTCCTCGTCCTCGCGCGCTCGGGCGGCAGGGGGAGGGGACGCCCACGGGTTCGAGTCGGCCACCGCGACAGGAGCCGCGGGCGCCGGGGCGAGTGCCACCGGGGCGAGCGGTGCAGGTGTGGGGGCGGGGGCTGGTGCGGGGGTCTCCCAGACGTCGAACGATGCGGGCGTCGGCGCGAGTGCAGGCTCGACCGGGGCATGTGCCGGTGCGAGAGGTGCAGGTGCGACCGGGGTCGCAGTGATGGGCGCGGGCGTCGGGTGGTGCACCACGACGGGGTCGGCGACGTGAGCCTGGACCGCGGCCGGGAGCTCGATCGGCTCAGGTTCGACGGGCGCCCGAACGGCAGCCGGGACCGGCGCAGGTGCGGGACTGGGCGCAGGGCTGGGTGCAGCGGAAGGGGCGGGAGCAGGAGGCTCGACGGCGACCGGTGCCGCAGCGGTCGAGGGTGAACTCGTCTCGGCCAGGACGCAGTTGCCGTCGCCGTCCACGATCGCGGACCCGAGCTCGTCGTCGACCATCTCCAGGTCGGCGTACGCCAGGATCTCGGCGAACGCGGAGGGCAGCGGGATGTCGGTGGCCCCAGCGATCTCCAGGCCGGCCCCGCCGTCCACCCGCAAGATGAACGTCGGGCAGGACGCTGCGACCTTTGCCAGCCAAGGCCTCAGGCCTACAGTGGTTCGATCTGCCGCCAGGACGGTGAGCTGGGTGCCGGAGGCGATGAGCGAACGAGCGGCGTTCGCGTCATCCTTGAACGCTGCGGTCCCTCCCACCACCTCGACACCGGCAGCGCGAAGGGCGCCAGCGAGTCCTGGCAGTCCGATGAGTGCGACGGGCGAAGGTTCCATGCCCGCACCTATGCGGCGATTTTGTGTGCAGGGATCAGCGAGGTGTTGCAGGTGGTCGTACCATCTAGAGCCATCGGACCACGACCCGACGAAAGTTGAACATTCATGCCGAACGACCCGCGAGCGATGATGCCCGGAGGGCGCCACTCAGGCAGCGAAGCTGCGAGTTGGATCGTCACTCAGTGTGAGCCGCTGATCGCCACGAGTGTGCGCAACGAGCTCGACAAAGCGATGGTCGACCTTGCTCTGGAGAACGCCTCTTGGGTTGCGACTTGGGTTGCCGGAGTCGTCTCTGACATGACGCGGACCTTGCCGGTCAGTGACCCTTGGCGGAACCTGTCTGCGTCCATCCCGGTGCCGGGCAAGCGGCGGATGAGGCGCGGCGACCTGGTCACCGACCTGACCGGCCAGGGTGCGATCAACCCGCGCACCGGCAAGAGGTTCGGCACGTGGCTGGACGCCGTTGACCTGGTCGGTGCGCCGGCCTCCGCCGACCTGACCACTGACCTCGGTCTGGCCGCGCTCTTGCGCCCGCTCTCGGACGACGCCTCGGCTCTGGTCGCGTTCGCCGCCGACGGGTTCACGGAGGCGCGCGAGTCCCTTGAGGCCGTGTACGCGCGCTCGCGCGAGGGCGGTCGCGACGGTGGCAGAGCGGTCTGGTCGTGCGGGGCTGATGCGATCCGCTGGGCGATTCACCGCCGCCGCTCGTACACCGGGCTCGACGATCCGTACCCGGCTGTGTCGGGCTTTGCATGGCTGGTGCGCGCCAACGAGTTCGCCTCGGGTCAGGGGCCGAGCATGGTGGAGGTCGAGCTCCAGATCGCGTCCCAACGCATCGACGACGACGAGTTTGAGGCCTTGGTGAAGACCCCTGAGGGTGACGGCGACGAGTTCTGACGTCCGCTTGTAACCGGGCCAAGGGTGCGTATCAGTACTTGTGGTCCACGCCGCCACTTTCTGGGGTGTTCTGCGCCGTAGCGGGTGTTTCGGACGTCGGTCCGAACGGGCGTCACGATCTCTACTTTCGGCGCATCGGTGACCTACCGCTCTGTTCGGACATCGACGTCCCAGCTCGGTTTCGCACGTCGAGGGCTTGGCCTCTACCCCCCAAACGGCCTGGCCATGCCCCAAGTGGTCCGGCTATGCCCGGAAAGCACCACTCCAGAACTCCTCCCGGCCCGAGGTCGAGTGGATTGATATAAGTGCAGGTCAGAGCCCTATAATCACATAACTCATGAGAATCACGTCGAGAGATAGATACACCTACTAGGGCTATAGGTATCAACCCCTTCTCCCTTGTAGGGGAAGTTGATACCTCCCTCTCTCTATGGTGGTCCTACAGGCGCCGGAGTAACTGGATTCCAGGAGTTTCGCGCTCTGACCTGCACAAACACCGATCCGAGGCCGTGATTGTGCCCGGAGTCGCAGGAGTGAGCCCGGGAGCCACGGCCCCGAAACCTGCCCTGACCTGCGCAAACGCCCACCACCCCCATCGGGGCCGACCGTCCGGGCCCGAATCTGCCCCCTGAGAGAGGCGACGCCCAGTTCTGCGCATAGAGACCACGTGAGCGAGCGCACGGTGCGCCGCACGTGGAGGCGATCGAGATGGGCAACCCCCGAACCCCCGGCCAGGTGGTCGGCGCAGCCGGTGGCTCGCTGACCGGAGCGACCTGGGCGGTCTCGGACTCCGCAGCGCGCATCGGCCAAGGCGGCGAGGTGCGTACCGCGGCCCTCATCGACGAGCTCGCCCTGACCCTGGGCGGACCCACCGTCCTGCACGACCTGAACATCCCGATCCCCGGCATCAGCGCGAACATCGACCACCTGGTCGTCTCCGGCGACAAGGTCACCATCCTGGACTCCAAGGTGTGGAAGCCGGGCCGGTACCGCAACACGATCCGCGGAGGCGGCGCCAAGCGCGGACGCGAGAAGGTCGACCACACCCGCAAGAAGACGATGGTGATGGCCCGCGAGGCGATCGAGCGCTACCTGCTCGCCCGCGGCATCACCGCACGCTTCGCCGTCCCGGTCCTGATCGTGTGGCCGTCCTCGACCAAGGGGCGAGTCTCCACGACGCTGCTCACCGTCCCCGGAGCACGGGTCCTGACCGGCGAGCAGTTCTCGCGCAAGGTCGCCCGCACCTGCGGAGCCAAGCCCGCCGACCCGCGCATCGTCGCGGCGCTCGCACTGCTCGTCAACGACACCTCAACGTCGCACCCCCGCGCGAGCTCGCCGAGCCCGGCGCCGCGTCCGACGTCGCACACGGCACCGCGCTCAGGGTCGCGGCCAGCATCGCGGCCAGTGTCGCGTCCGGCCCCGCAGCCCGCCAGCTCCGACTTCGGGGACGCCCCCGAGTTCACCGCGGCCGACTTCGCCAACGCCGACCCCGGCCACCGCGGCGAGGACTCCTACGACCCGTTCTCCGCGCCCTGACCTGACCGGCTCGACGCACCCCGGCGCACCCCGACCCCGACACACCTGACACCCGACACACCTGACACCCGACACACCTTGGAGGCTCGACCCTCATGGCCGCAGCTCGCACCGCTCCCCCGACGCCGCCCAGCGCATCGTGGACGTACCCGGCCGGCGCCGTGGCCGCTGGAGTCGCCGGTGGGGTGTGGGCGCTGGCCAACGGGTGGCCGGGCGTCGCGCTCGTGTGGGTCTCCTTCGCCCTGGCCGGGTGGCTGACCCAGCCCCCGACGTTGACCGGCCCGCTCGACGCGGCCAAGCGCCCCACCGTCGCCAACCCTGCCGAGAAGCAGGGGCTGAGCCGGTACCGGTTCTGGTCCGCGATGCGCTGGCGCGTCCTGACGCCCAACGCGTACTGGTGGCCGCTGGAGCCCGCGGGCTCCTCGACCAAGGGGCTGGTGGCCCGCCTCGGCCTGATCCGGCCCGCGAACGTCCTGGCCCTGGTCCTGGCCGCGGCAGCCGCCGTGATCCCCGCACCGCTGGCCGGGTCGGCCGGGTGGGTCCTGTCCGCGGTGGGCGCCTACGCGACGTTCGCCGTCGTGGTCGCCACCAAGCGGGCCTGCGCGAACGAGATGCACCCCAAGCCCGCGGTGACCTTCTCGCGGGTCGCCGAGTTCGCCAAGGAGTCCCCCTCGAAGGTGGTGGGCTCCATCGTGGGCGCGCTCGTGCTCGGCGGGGCCAGTGCCCTGGTCGTGCTCTGGTTCACCCCGTCCTCGTGGGGTGCGGGTCGCTGGGTGCTGGCGGGCGTCATGCCGGTGGTGTGGGCGTGGGTCCTGCTGGCCCGGCCCGTCATCGAGCACACGGTGACCACGTGGCGGGCGCTGGTCGCCGCGGACGAGATGTGGCAGCCGCGCTGGGAGATGATGAAGCTCCCCGAGGGTGGGCGCCCGTTCCTGATCGAGCACGCCGACCTGGGCGAGTCCGTCGTCTCGGTCGACACTTTCCGCGCGCCGGCCGCCCTGGGCGCGGCCTGGTTCCACCAGGACAAGAACCGGGCCCAGATCGTCAACGCCGTGGGCGCCGGGTCCTCCGTGGTGGTCCTGTCCGTCCCGAACACCGACGCCCAGGGCCAACCCATGCCCGGGACGGTGCACCCGTTGGATGTGCGCGTGGTGACGTGGTCCACGGGCACCGAGCCGGACTACGCCACGACCGCGGCACCGATCGACCTGGTCCAGCTCGTGCTGGAGTGCGCGGTGGCTGAGGCTGCCGACGGCGCCAAGATGGCCCGCCCGCTGCTGGTCGGCATCCGCCCGCTGACCGAGCCGGGCACCGCGACCGCCGCCGCCCCGCAGAACCCGGACGCCCCGCACCAGCCCGACGCCGCGCACGAGGAGCCTGAGGCGCAGGGCGAGGACAGCACCGAGCAGGGGTCGCCGATCGCGTACGAGGCCTCGTGGGACTTCCCCCAGGCCGGCTCCTACGAGACGCTCGGCTCCCTGGTGGGCCCGGTCCAAGAGCGCATGCAGGTCATGGTCCGCGTCGACCACCGCTCACGCCAGATGTTCCTCGGCGACCTCGACGCCGTCCCGGACTCGATCTCCCAGCAGATCGAGAACCTGCACCTGGCCGCGAAGTGGACCAAGCACTGGGCCGACGCCCTCAAGCAGGGGACGAAGGGGCCCCTGGTCCAGCCCGGGGTGATCTCCAGCGCCGAGCTCGCCAACGGCACCGAGGTGCACTGCGTCCCGTTCGCCGTCGGGCAGGGGCAGAACCCGCTGGACTTCTTCGGCTACGAGGAGAACCTGGCCTCCACGGTCAACGTCGCGTTCATCACCACGACCGGGTTCTGCCCGCCTACCCGGGGTGCGCGCCCCGGCGAGCGGCACAACCTGGGCCTGACGCTGCTCTACTCCCAGGCCGCGGTCCCGATGAGCCCGCACCTGCTCGCCCCTTCCCCGGGCCGCTCCCCGCAGCAGGCTCAGCGCTGGGTGCTGGCCGGGATGGTCAACAAGGCGTTCGACGCCGCGAAGATGGCCCGGCCCGAGGTCGTGAACGTCAAGGCGATGTCGGCCGCTCGCTCGCGCGGGCACATCTGGGCGTTGACGCTGCGCCTGTACGGCGGGGTCACGACCGCTGACGTGCGCCGCAAGGTCCAGGTGATCGCCCAGACGTGGGGCGTGCCGTGGGTGCGCCTGGGCCCGGCCTCCGAGGACACGATCACCTTGTTCGCCGGCGCGAACCCGTCCTCTGTGACGCTGGCCGACCCGGCGACCGACGAGATGCGCATCACGGCCCTGGACTGGGAGCAGGCGTGGGCTGACGCGAAGGTCGTCAACCCTGTCACCGGCGCCGTCCCGACCTTGACCGCGGCCGACCGCCTGGAGCACAACGACAAGGTGCAGGTGCTCGACTTCGCCCTGCCCCAGGGGATCTCGGCCAGCCAGGCCAAGGGCGCCCTGGACAAGCTGCGGACCAACACTGGCAACTCGTTCATCCTGTTCCGCACCAGCCCCGACGGGGCGGCCGCCATCCGGGTGCTGTGCTCCCCGCAGGACCCGGTGCCCTTCCCGGCGCTGTGCGACTTCGACATCATCGACGCGGGCGTCGAGCACGAGCTGCCGTTCGCCACGGGGGTCGAGGGACAGCCGGTCGCGTTCAACACCAAGACCAGTGCCCACGCGCTCGTCGCGGGCACGACCGGTGGCGGCAAGTCGATCCTGCTCCAGAACCTGATCTACGGCGGCATCATCCGCGACTGGGACATCTACATCGCCGACCCGAGCAAGGGCGCCGCGGACTTCGGGTTCGCCGAGCCGTACGCCAAGGCCATCGCCCGGACCCTGGAGGCTACGGCCGCGCTGATGTCGCTGGTCTACGACGAGGTCAAGCGTCGCAAGGACGTGAACTCCCAGCACAAGGTCGGCTCGTTCAAGGACCTGCCCCAGGACGTGCGCCCCGCGCGCATCCTGCTCGTGCTCGACGAGTTCACCTCGCTGGTAACCCCGGACCCGGTGCCGAAGGCGTCGGAGGACCCGGACGCCGAGGAGGAGCGGATGGCGACCATCGCGTCCAACGCCCTGCGCGCGAAGATCGGCAGCCTGACCGGCCGGGTGGCTCGCGAGGCCCGCTCGGCTGGCATCACCTTGTTCCTGGCCACGCAGAAGCTCAGCGCCAAGATGCTCGACGCTGTGCCCGGCGGCAACGACCTGAAGGCGAACCTGGCGCGCATCCTGCTGGGCAACAGCACGTACGGCGACCGTCAGAGCGCGCTGCGCAGCCCGGACGACGCGCCGCCGCTGGGCGACGAGATCCCGCCCGGGCGTGGCCTGTGGGAGCCCTCGGACGGCAAGCCGCAGATCATCCAGGCCTGGTACACCCCCGGCGAGCAGGAGGCCCTGTCGAAGGCGTTGGACGAGCGCCGTCGCCCGCTGCCGGACTCTGAGCGCGCGGACCTGGCGCCGTACCTGCCCAAGCGCTCAGCCACCCCAGGCGTCGTGGACGTCGTGGTGGACGACGACCCGGCCCCGGGTGCGCCAGAGGAGGTCATCGACGCGGGACGAGTGGAGTTCTCCATGGACGACCTCCAGGCGTTCACCTCCAACGAGCCTGCCGACCAGCCCGCTCAGGATCTCGCTCCGGCCGCGGCGAGCGACGCCGACCGGATGCTGGCCGCGTTCACCGCGGGCCAGTTCGCGGCCCCCGAGCCCGAGCCGCTCCCGGCTGCCCTGGCCGCGCCGGTCACCGGCACCTCCACGCTCCTGGTGCTCGACGTGCCCGCACACTTGGACCCCAGCGTGCTGGCCCTGCTCGCGGACGCCGACGTGGAGACCGTCTGGGTGAGCCAGAGCCCGGCGGACGAGGCGAACCGGCTCGTCGGCATCAACCTGGCCTCCACGACCGTCGGGTCCCCCGAGCACGGGTGGTGGAAGCTCGACGCGCTGGCCCACCTGGTCGCCTCGCGCCCGCACCTCAGCCGCCTCGTGTGGCTCGACCCGCGCGCGCACGAGGAGATGGACCTGGGGCTGACCCACGTCGAGTACGCCACGGACCTGCTCGACGGCGTCGAGCTCGTCGCTCCGGTGCTCGATGCGGACGACGGGCTGAGCGCTGGCGTGCTCGCAGGCGCCCTGGCTCAGGAGCCGATCGAGGAGCAGGTCGTGGCCGTGGACGACTTCGCCCCCGAGCGCCCGCCGGCCCCCGCACCGGCACCGGCCGACGACGACTGGGCGATGGGCAGCGTGCGCCCGAGCGTGAAGGCGCCGCCGCGACCGGCACTCGCCGACGACGACTGGTCGATGGCCTGAGCCCGGCCTCGGCCCCGCGCATAGGCGCAGGCAGGAACGCCCGCCACTACCTGGAGGTTCAGCGCCCATGATGGGTGGACACCACGCCGCGACGGGAGCCGCGGCCTGGGTCGCGGTCTCCGCCACCGCACCGTATGCACTCGGGCTCTACCCGGCCTCACCGCTGGGGGTCGCCGCGGGTGCGCTCGTGTGTGCCGGCGCCGCGCTCTTGCCCGACGCGGACCATCACTCGGCGACGATCGCCCACGCCCTGCCGCCGTTCAGCGGTCCCATCTGCCGCGGCATCGGGAAGATCTCCGGCGGGCACCGCCACGGGACGCACTCGATCCTGGGCGTGCTCGCGTTCACCGTGATCGCGTGGGCGGTGGGCCTGCTCACGGTCACCGTCCCCGAGCTGGGTGAGCTCGCAGTGGGCTCGGGCCTGTTCAGCCTGATCCTGGTCGCGTTCGCGGCCAAGGCGCTGAAGTTCGCTCGCGGCGGCGGCACCCTGGCCCCGTGGCTGCTGTCCCTGCCGCTGGCCGTGGGCATCACGGTCTTCGCCCCGACCGAGTGGTACTGGCTGCCTGCGGCCGTGGGCATCGGCGCGTTCGTGCACCTGCTCGGCGACGCGCTGACCACGGGCGGTGTCCCGTTCCTGTGGCCGTGGGTGCCCAAGCCTCCGCGCTGGTGGGCCTCGACCCCGGTCCTGAACCGCTGCTGGCAGCCCAACGGCTACCTCGGCGCCCCCATCCTGGGCAACGCCGGGTCGGTGCGCGAGTGGATTCTGCTGGTCCCGATCAGCCTCTACGCGATCGTCGGGATCGTCGAGGCGACCGCGACGGGCGTGGTCGGGGTCGCCCCTGGCTGGGTGATGGAAGCCGCCCAGCGGCTGATCGAGGGAAGGCCGTCATGACGAGCAGCGCCACGAGCACCAGCGCCACGAGCACCAGCGCCACGAGCATCGCCCCGTCCACGCCAGATGCCGGCGAGCCGGCAGGCACCGCTCCGGTCTCGTCCTGCGCGGAGCGCGTCGAGAACATCCCGTGCCCGGCCACCGGCCACGACCACCTGCTGCGCCGAGCCCCGATCGACCCACCGTTCTGGTACTGCGGGCCCGGGTTCGGGTTCGGCGACCAGGAGGTGACCGGGTCGTGAGCCTCGACGTCCCCGACCACTTCCCGATCGAGGTTGACCTCCACGGCCAAGGGCCCGTCGCCGTCGCCAGCCCCGAGCACGCCGCGACCGCCTGCTGGTGCCCGGACCTACGTTGCGCGCGAGCATGGGCCGACCACGACCAGCTCGTGCCGACGTGCTGGGCGTGCCACACCGCGACCGGGCCGCACATGCCTGGCGACGCCTCCTGCACCTGGACCCCGGTCCTGCCCGTCCCTGCACCGTCCCCCGCGCCCTCGTGGGCCGACCCCGTCCCAGAGCCCATGGAGGTTCGAGATGTTCGATAGCCAACCCGCGATCCTGGTGGTGGACCTGGACAACACGACGTTCGACTACGACCGGGGCCTGGCCGAGCACATGGTGCGCACCACCGGTCAAGGCCCCTCGGGCCCGCCGGAGTTCTACGACTACGCCCGCTCGGGCTGGTTCCCCACGAACCAGGACTGGCTGGCAGCGCACTCGGCCGCGGTCATGGAGGGCCTGTTCGCCAGGATGTGGCCCTACGACGGGGCGCTCGAAGGGCTCGCGTCCCTTCGTGAGGACGGGTTCGTCGTGAAGTTCGCCACGGCCCGCGGGTCACGCTCGTGGATGCCTGGTCCCGACGGCGACGAGCTCGCGCGTGTGGAGCGCGAGACGACGGCCGCAGGCCTGCGGATGCTGGGCGTGGAGTACGACGAGCTGCACTTCGTCGCGTCCAAGGCGGAGGTGGCCGGCGACCTGCACATCGACGACTCCCCCTCGCACCTGGCGGACCTCGACGCCCGGGGCCTGCCCCGGATCGCGTACGACCAGGCCTACAACCGTCACCTGCCGGGCCTGCGCGCGACGAACTGGGACGAGCTCGGGTCGGTGATCCGCGCCCGCCTCGGGGCCTGAGCGCAGGTTCTGCGCATAGGTCCCGGTGAGGAAAGGCCGGTCGTCGGAAGTGGAGGTGGATCATGGCGCAGTACGCAACGAACGCAACGACCGCGGACCCGTTCATCTTGCCCGCGACCGGCCTTGCCCTCACGACTCACGCCCTGGAGTCGGCCATCGCCCGGGACGTCAACCTCGCCGAGATGACTGCGTGCGTGAACGACGCCGAGCAGTCGTGGTCGTCGAGCAAGTACGGGCCCGACCGGGTCGTCTTCCAGCGCGGTGACATCGCCGTCGTCGTGAGCTCGCGCGAACACCTGGTCGTGACGGTCCTGTTCCGTGAGCAGGACCAGTGGACCAACTCGGACGGGCGACCCTCCGGCAAGCGCCTGTCCAAGGGGCAGCGGCGCAAGATGACCGCGCTGCTCGCGCGCCTTCGCGACCGGCCTCTGCTGATGAGCGGCCCCGCCACCATCTGAGCCGCGCCTGCCCGACCTGAGCCTGCCCGACCTGAGCCCGCCCTCCCTCACGCTCGTGCCCGACGTCGCGGCCAGCGCATAGGACCGGGGAGCGTGCCGCACGCACGCCGTGGCCTCCCGCGCGGACTGCACCCGGCGACAGGTCGGCGCGGTCGCGCTCGGCCCGGACCATCGAGTGCTCGGCACCGGGTACAACGGCGCGCCGTCGGGCAGGCCCGGGTGCGCCACGGCAGGTGCGTGCCCGCGGGGGCGGTTCGGCTACGACGCCGTCGCGTCCGGGGCCCCGTACTCCTCCGGCGGCGACTCGACCTGCGACGCGCTGCACGCCGAGGAGAACGCCGTCCTGCACCTGTCCCCCGCTGACCGCGCCGGGGCCACGATCTACGTCACCGACGAGCCCTGCCCGAACTGCACCCGCTTCCTGGCCGGGGCCGGGATCGCGCGCGTGGTGTGGCCCACCGGCGAGATCGAGTACTCGGGGGCGTAGGTCCGCTCGCTCGCGCGTCTGCGCATAGGTGCTGGCATGACCGAGACCACCCACGCCCCTGCGTCCACCAGCGACATGGTGCGCGAGTTCCACACGACGTTCCAGGTCCCCACCGCGCCCGGCGCCAAGCCGGTGGCGCGCTTCGAGCGACTGGAGCTGCGCTACAGCCTGGTCGCCGAGGAGTTCGCCGAGCTCACCGAGGCGGTCTACGGGGCCGAGGCCGGCGCGCAGGTGCGTGCGGCGACCGCCCGCGTGGTGGCTGAAGGCGACGACACGGGCGCTGACGTCGTGGAGATCCTGGACGCCCTGGCGGACCTGGTCGTCGTCGAGCACGGGTGGGCGATCGAGGCGCACCTGCCCCTGGAGGAGGCGCTGGTCGAGGTGCACCGCACGAACATGGCCAAGCTCGGCCCCGACGGGCTCCCGATCCTTCGCGCGGGCGACAACAAGATCCTCAAGCCTGCCGGCTGGACCCCGCCAGACCTGGCCGGGGTCATCGCGCGCGCCTGACCCCCACGGGGACCTTCCTGCCCGCGCGCCCCACGAGGTGGGTGTCAGCACGGACCGACCTTGGAGCCCGCCATGTTCATCGCCACCATCAACGTCCCCGGCTACCTGCCCGACGGCGACCAGTCCCCTGCCGTCTTCGACACGGCGGCCGAGGCGTGGGCGTACCTGGCCGAGGAGCGCGAGCTCGCCCTCAACCTGGCCGACATGGTCCTGGCCGAGGTGGACCTGGCACCTGCGCCCGGCGATGCCCCCGACCTTGCCCTGGGCGAGCTGCGCCGGTTCGCGAACGTCGACCTGCCGGGCACCGTCTACGCGTCGAACTCGCTGAGCGGGGCAACCCACGACCTGGGCATGGCCTACTCCGTGGTGATCGCCGAGGACGGTGGCCTGTGATCGCGCGCCGCAAGGCCGGGTCGCACGCCCCGGTCGCCAACCCGGACCTGGCCCGAGCGATGCACGGGCTCCGTTCGTCCTCCGCGGCCTCCCCGCACGTCCCGGGCCCGCGCAAGGGCACCCGCCGCTCCAACGCCCGCCGCGAGATCCGCGAGCAGCTGCGGTGATCGCCGGTGCCAAGGCTGCGGCCGAGGCCGAGGGCCTGAGTCTGCGGTTCGTCGGCGGGCCCAGCGGTGATCGCTGGCGCCTGACCCCGGCTGGTGACGACGGCGCCTGGCTGCTGTTCGACGACGCGGGCACCGCACCGCACGTCGTGGAGATCGTCAACGCGACCGGGGTGCGCGGCTGGGGCTCGCGCATGGTCCGCACCCTGGCCGGGCTCTTCCCCACCACGAACCGGTGGACCTCCACCGACGTCCTGGACACCGGCGTCCTGTTCTGGTCCGCGATGCAGACCGAGCTCGGCGTCACCTTGTTCACCGCCAGCGGGGTGCCCGCGCTCAGCACCCGGCGCGCGATCGTCGCCCGCCTGCTCGCCTGACCCCCGTCAACAACCAGGTACGACCACGCGCCGACGAGAGGCACCTCCTGTGAACGACCACGACGAGTCCCTGCACCCGCGCGCCACCGACGGGAAGTTCGCCACCAAGGCGGTGACGGAGGCCGACGGCGGCATGAGCGCCCTGGCGACCGCCGCCCCCGAGGTGCCGCTGGTCTCCGCCATGACCGAGAAGTTCGGCCCGGTGTCCGTCGTCGACGCCCCCTCGGGGTACGCCTGCGGCTCCAACGCCGACCGAGCGGTGCAGATCGCCACCGAGCCGGACGAGATCGGGACGGTGGTCGAGGCGAACCTGCTGATGTCCGGAGAGTCGGTCGTGGAGGCGACCGTCACCGCGTCCTGGCCGCTTCCCGCCGACCAGCGGGCCGTCTCGGAGTGGGAGTCGAACGCGGTGCGGATCTACCTCCCGCACCCCGGCTCGCCGCAGGACCTGACGGACGCCCTCGACCAGATCGGTGACCGGGCGCAGATCCAGCGCGCCCTGGACACCGAGTTCACCCTGCCCCAGGCTCGCCACCAGGCCGAGCAAGCCACGAAGCACACGGGGCGACCGGTGCGCGTGGACGACACGATGCTCGTGACCCTCAACGACGGAGGGGCCACACCGCGCGTCGAGTTCCGGGCCCCGCACGGCCGGGGCACCGCGACCCTGTGCTTCGAGCGCTCCACCGGGCGAGTGACCGGCGGCACGGTGAGCACCGCCTTCGGCCAGGTCTCGCTCGCCGACGACCAGAGCCTGACCCAGGTCGCCTCCCGTGTCACCAGCGAGATCCGCGGCGGCTCGGGGGCGACGTGGGAAGGCACTCGCGAGGAGCTGGAGCAGCGCATGGCCACGGTCTTCGGGGTCGCCCGGTGAGCTCGGCACCAGAGCTGTTCGACGGTCCGTGCGGCGAGGACCAAGGGTGCAGGCCTGTCATGCAGCCTGTCGCGTTGACAGTTCGATCCGGCGCCGAGATCCTGCTTGCGTGCTCAACCGACAGCGCCGGACGACCTGCGCGACCACTGCCTCCGTTCCTTCCTCCGCACCATCAGCGCTAGGCGAGACGAGGTGACCCGGCAGACGGGGATGTCGGAGCACGAGGTCTGGGACCTGCGCCGACAATCTGTGAACGCCGTCGGCGGAAATGCAGGCCTGCGGGTCATCGCCGAGTACAGCGGCCTGATGCCCGCACGCGACGACCTGTGGCCGCGCGACGGCAAGTCGACGCAGTCCGCCATCGCCTTCCTCACCCGGCAGCGACAGGAGTTCGTCGGCGCTCATGATCGCGTGATCTCCATGGGCTCCCCGGACGCCTCGTTCTCTGGCACCTTGCTCGGAACCCAGGTGGACGCGCGCAACTGGCAGGTGGTCCACTTCCTCAAGGGAGCCATCCAAGTGACCGACGAGGCGTCAGCGGGCTGGAGTGCCTACGGTCCCGAGTTGCATCCGATCCAGGCGCTGCGTGTCCTGGCCAACCTGGAAAGTGGGCGCGACGGTCGCATCCTCGCGATCCGCATGGCCCTTCAGTCGCGAGGCCTCTCTGTCGACCCCTGACGTCGCGCATCGCACCGTAGCGCCAGCCGGGCACTCGCTCTCCGAGCGGCGAGCATGGCTGCGCCCGTCAACGAACAGGCATGAGGACCCAGACGTTCGACGACCAGGCCCACCCGCGCGCCGGTGACGGCAGGTTCACGGCCAAGGACGTGGCGGAGGCCGACGGCGGGCTCGACGCCCTGACGGCGGACGCCCCGCCGGTCCTGGCCGACCGCGCCGGGGTCCGTCGCGTGTCCTGGCGCACCGTGCGTGAGGACCACAGCGAGGACGGCAGGGCGCACACGACGGTCGAGCGGGCCAAGGGCACCGACACCGCGTTCGAGCAGCGGGTGCGGTTGCTGCTCGACGTCAGCCCCACGACGAGGGTCGTCGTCGAGCGCGAGACCTCCGAGGTGAACCTCTACGGGTGCGACACGTGGGAGTCCGACGAGGAGATCACCGTCCGCGCCGGCGGGCGTGAGCGCAAGTTCGACTCCACGGCCGACCTGTTCCGTCGCTTGGAGGAAGTCCAAGGCCCGGCCCGCCAGGGCGGCTACACGGGCGCCGAGCTCAAGGACTCGTTTTTGCAGGCCCCGGCCCGCTTCATCTTCCGGGACGGCCGATCCTGGTCGGGGCGCCTGGGCAATGCCAGCGGCAACCAGATCCTGCTGATCGGCGACACGCCCGCGCCCGGCTCCTGGTCGGCGCACCGCAGCGCGGACGGTGAGATGTGGTCCTACGGCTACCCGGGGCAGATCGACGAGGTCTTCTTGGACGCGCCGAAGTCGGACGCACCCGTCAACGAACAGGCATGAGCACCCAGACGTTCGACGAGCAGGCCCACCCGCGTGCCACGACGGGCAAGTTCGCTGCGAAGCCGGTCTCCGAGGCCACCGGTGGCCTGTCCGCACTGGACCCCGCGTACGCCGCACAGCTCGGGATGTACTCCACCCAGCCGGTGCTCGAAGGGTTCTCCGATGCCACCTTGCGCATGCGCGGCATGCCCGTCGGGCGCCTCAAGCCTGTCGCGAACCCGCTGGCCGCCGACCAGGGTCAGCACGTCGCGGCCGTCGCCGACGCCACCCTGGACGCGCTCGCGAGCGAGGACGGCTGGGCCGAGTGCGAACCGATCACGTCCCAGGCCTCGGACTACGTCCAGACCTCGCGCGCGCTGCGCCTGGTGGGCGACTCGGCGTTCGTCGCGGGCCCCGACTCCCGCTTCGACTCGGGCCCGGACTACGTAGTCCAGGCTGCGCCGGCCGCGGGTTACCAGGGCGTCATGACGGTCGTGGCCCTGGACGCCTCGCAGGAGGACCCCTGGTCCAGCGCCACCTACTTCCTGGCCGAGCCAGCCCCGGACGGACACGTCGACATCGTCGAGGCGTCCTACGACAGCCACGGCATGCTGCGCCGCAACGACGACGCCCGCTTCCACAACGAGTTCGACCCTGCGGCGGTCCGATGCGCGAGCGGATCGGTCAGTGCGGCTTCGAGGTCGCCGACGCGGTGAGCATGACCCTGCGCGGCGGGCAGCGAATGGACATGGCCGCGTCCCCGCGCGAGCAGGCCCGCGCCAAGCGCTCGGCCGAGCTGCGTGAGCGCCGCGGCTCACACCGGCCGATCGCCGGGGGCTCGCGGTGAGCACCGTCGAGGACCAGCCCAGGGCTCGGGACGGGAAGTTCTCGTCGAAGGCCCCCAGTGAAGCCGACGGCGGCATGAGCGCCTTGCGCCCCGAGCCGAGCCTGTGGCACGCGGCCGGTGCGCTCGGGGCCGACGACGACATGGACGTCTTGGAGGGCCGCATCCCTGCGCCGGTCGCCGAGCGGCTGTGGGACGCGGCCGGGCGCCCCGGCCCGGACCAGGACGCCTGGTTGAGCGAGCATCGCGACGAGCTCGCCGCGCAGTACCTCCAGGAGCGCTACGCGATCTCCAGCCTGGCGCCGGACCATCAGGACCGCAGCGAAGCAAGGTTCGCGGCCGTGAGCGAGGACCAGGCGCCCGGCCGGTGACGTCCGCACCTGGCCCGCCCCGTCAACGTACGGGCATGAGCACCCACGACGAGACCCTGCACCCGCGCGCCACCGACGGGAAGTTCGCCACCAAGGACGTGACTGAGGCCGTGGGCGGGCTGGGCGCCTTGGGCCCCGAGCTTCCCCAGTGCCCGCGCTGCGACGGACCGTGGGGCGCCGACCAGACCTGCCAGAACTGCTGCGCCCCGGACGGACAGATGCGTCTGCCGATCGGGCAGGACCACGACCTGGGGCCGGGCGCGCAGGACCCCGACGCCGCACGGCCGCTGGCCGAGGAGCTCGGCGGCGACGACGAGGCCCAGATCGGCACCTTCGAGCACGGCCACGACGCCCTGGGGGCGATCAGCCTCTCCCGCAACGAGGACGGCACCTTCCACGCCGAGTCCTCGATCGTTCTCGGCTTCCGCGAGGGGCTGGGCGACCTCGTCCCGGGAGTGAGCACCAAGGGCGGGGACGTGATGAGCGAGGAGGACGCCGAGAAGGTCGACGCCTGGCTCGACGAGCACTCCCCGGCGATCAACGCCTGGATGGCGGACGAGTACGGCGTCGAGCGGCTCGACGGCGACGACTGGGACTGGCAGCAGGCCACGGTGTCCACCGACCTGCCGGCCGACGCCTCGACGCAGGACCTGACCTCGGCGCTGGAGTCCGGCACCAAGGCCATCGCGCTCTACAACGAGTCCGACCCCGGGACGTACGGGTCGCGCGACATGTGGCGCGAGCTGCGCGACCACCTGGCCGAGCACGACGAGCGGGTCGAGAACGCCTCGCAGCAGTACCTGGACACCGCGCTGTGGTCGTCCTCGGACGAGCTGGTGGAGCAGGGGCTGGCCAACCCGCGCGAGGTGATGTGGGAGGACCTTCCCGCCCAGACGCAGACCAAGATCCGTGAGGACGTCGAGCGGTTCCTGATCGGTCAGCGTCACGTCCTGAAGGCCACCGGCAGCCCGGACTACTTCGGCTGCGAGGACGCGACCCAGGTCGGCCACGACCTGTACCTCTCGCGCAACGGTCACGGCGCCGGCTTCTTCGACCGGGGCCTGGGTGAGCACGGGGACCGTCTCCAGGACGTGGCCCGTGCGCTGAACGAGTCGAGCCCGATCGTCGGGGACGACGGCAACATCTACTTCGAGTAGGCACCAGGTTCCGGGTCGGGTCTGCGCATAGGGGCGTGCGTGGACCCGACTCGCCCCCTGCCCCGCAACCCGATCGCCGCCGTCCTGGCCCTGGGCCTGATCGCGGTGATGCTGTTCTTCCCTGACCCCGCCACCGTGGTCGCGGAGGCCTCGCCCGAGCAAGACGCCGGCCAGGAGACGACTGAGGCCCCCGCACCGCAGGTCGTGGTTCCCGACGACGTCACCCAGCTCGCACCCGACCCACCGGTCACCGTCGTCCCGGCCCCGACCCCCGAGCCGGTCCCCGCCACCAGCACCGCCACCGGCACGACGGGCGGCTCCGTCTCCGGAACGTCCAGTGCGCCGCGGTCCACCGCCTTGGCGTCCGAGTCGCCGGCCGGTCCTGGACCCACCGTCACCGTCTTCATGGCTCCGGGCGCTGCGGACTCCGGCGACGGGCTCAGTCCTGGCACCGCGGTCGGGTCGTTCGCTCGCGCCCAGCAGGTGGCGAAGTCCGCGGGCGGGGCCGGGGCGAACATCGACGTGCGCATCGCCGCAGGCACGTACCGCCTCACGCCCAGCACGTGGTCCCTGGCCTCCCCCGGCCACCGCATCCGCTTCCTCCCCCAGGACTACGTCGAGGGCCAGGCGCTGCCCGTGGCCCAGGTCCCGGTCTTCGACGGGTCCGGGCTCGGTGGGACGTACTGGCTCGACATCCTCGCCCCTGGCGCCGAGACGACGTATGACGTTCGGTCCCTGACCGTCACGGGGTACTCGAACGGGCTGCGGATCTCCGGCGGGTACTCCTACAAGGGTGGCCCGGCGGAGCGCGCGAGCGGCGAAGGACGCCCCCTGCCCCGCCCCACGGTCACCGGCATGACGTTCGAGCGGATCGGCTCAGCCCACTCCGCCAAGACGGGGTACGCCGCCATCCACGTGCAGAACACCGACGGCGCCCGCGTCGTGGCCAACACGCTGCACCGCATCGAGAACTCGGGCGCCCAGGCCGGGCTCGTGCACGGGATCTACGCCGTCCTGTCCACCGGCCTGGACGTGCGGGGCAACACGATCTCGAAGGTCTCCGGGGATGCGGTGCGCACCCGCAACGCCAGCTCGGGCTCGGTCACCGGCAACACGATCGAGGCATCTGGGGTGCACGCCGCGGTCTCCGACTGGTTCTGCGACCAGGCGTGCGCGGCCAAGAACGTCCAGTCCTTCGAGTGCCCCTCGGGCCCGGTCGACGTCGCCAACAACGTCGGGACCCGCTACGCCGGGGGCCAGCTCAAGGCGTACGAGGTCACGGTCTCCCCGTCCGGTGCGAGCTCGGGCTGCTGACTCAGTCCCCGCACGTCTGGCACAGGCAGAACCGGTGCGGGACGGGCATCGCGATGTCGTCCAGGTCCAGTCCGCTGTTGGCTGCGACGGTCGCCGTGCGCAGGACGTCACGCACCACCGAGCGTCGCTCGATGCGGCCCGAGCCGCGGCGCGAGTGCGGCTGCCGGGACGCCCAGCGTGCTGCGACCGGGAAGCACCGAGCCTCGGGCGACAGGCACGAGACCTGGCGCAGCGGCAGGACGCGCCAGTGGCGGTGCTTCGTCTCCACAGCGGTGAACGGCAGGCGGGCGATCTCGACGTCGTCGGGGACGTGGGCATCGGTGCGGGACATGTCGGGCTCCATCCTGTGCGTGGATCGGTCACCTGCACCTATGCGCAGGGGCGAGCCCAGACCTGACCGCGCGGCCCCCGCATAGGTGACGGGTGTTGGACGGTTCCGGTGACGGAACCCGATCCGGCGGTCTGTGTGTTCGTGCGCTGTGTCCTCCTCATGGGCCTGGCACCGGTCTCGGTCGGTGCCAGGCCTGAGGACTTTTTGCGCATGGACCCCAGAGCAGCAGTCCAGGACCACGACACGGAGGCCAAGCGGTGGCGATCGAACGCATGACGGCGGACCTGCCGGGGGGCTTCGACCCCTCCAAGCACGCCCAGGCGCTGGTCGCGATGGTCGTGGCCAAGCACGGCGAAGGGTGGGAGCTGGAGTCCATCGACCCGGCAGACTCCACCGCGACGCTGACCCGTCAGGTCGCACTGACCGAGGTCACCGCCGCCCAGCCGACGTCGCGCAAGAAGAGCGCCCCGATGAAGCAGGTCAACCTGCCGCGAGGGACCAAGCCGTCCGACGGCGACAAGATCTCCGCGCGCTTCGAGGACCAGCACCCCGGGTTCTACCTGACGAGCTTCGAGCCGTTCCTGGGTCGGGCCGAGCTGACCAAGCTCTCGGACGAGGTGGCCCGGTGCCGCGGCGCCCTGGCCTTGGCCCTGTCGGTCAAGCCGTGGGAGGTGCAGGTCGGCGAGCGACCCGACGGCGGGTTCCACGTCGCCCTGCCGCGCACCTACGTCCCGTCCAAGCACAACGACAAGATGGACGAGGTGGCCACGGTCGTCGTCGGGCAGGAGGGCTGGTACGTCGACATCGACACCCGGGCCCTGACCGCGCAGATCATCCCCTCGGACCCGCCAACGTTCCCCGAGACCCTCGCCACCCCGATCGAGCGCCTCGGCAAGGACCCTGACCGGTCCACGTTCGGGCTGAAGCTGCCCAAGCCCGGTCAGGAGTTCGGCGAGCCCATGACGATCGACTGGACGATGTCCGCCTTCGCCCTGATCGCGGGCACACCGGGCAGCGGCAAGTCGGTCACGCTGAACTGCCTCATCGGCGACGCTCTGGCCGGGGGCGCCCAGCTGGTCGTGGTCGACGAGCCCGCCAAGGCGGTGGACTTCATGTGGTGCAAGGACTTCGTGCGCGACGGCGGCTGGGGCTGCGACTCCGACAAGGCTGCCGTGGCGACGCTCGCGATGGTCTACCAGGAGGGGCAGCGCCGGGCCAAGGTGCTCGCCGACTCCGGGTACGTGAACTGGCTCGACATGCCGCCCGGGAAGCGGTTCCAGCCGATCTTCATCGTCGTCGACGAGCTCTCCGCGCTGCTGGTCACCGACAAGATCCCCTCGGGTATCCCCAAGACGCACCCGCTGGTGCAGGAGGCTACCGAGCGCAACCTGATGAAGATCCAGCTCGCGTCGCTGATCGGGAAGATCATCGCCGAGCAGCGGTTCGTGGGGATGAGGATGGTCCTGTCCACCCAGGTGACGAACAACAACACCGGTGTCCCCCCGAGCCTGCGCGCCAAGATCGGGCACAAGGTGCTCCAGGGCTCGAACCCGAGCAAGTCGGCCCGCGCCCAGGCGTTCTCCGACGAGTCCGCGGTGCCCGTCGTGCCGGCGAACGTCCTGGCCAGCGGGAAGCGGGCGCGCGGTGTCGGGGCCTCGGACCTGGAAGGCGACGCCCCGGCGATCTACAAGAGCTACTTCGCGTCCATCAACGACTACCGCGAGTTCCTGGACTCCCGGTCGATCCCCACGACCTCGCGCCCGGCCCCGACCGCGAACGAGATCGCCAAGCACACCCCGTCCCTGGACGACGAGGGCTTCGACGAGCGCCCGCCCTCGCGCCTGGACTCCGGCGGCTTCGGGGCGGGTGACGGCCGAGACGCACCGGACGTCCGGCTGCGCGGGGCCGCGGCTGCCGCGCACCAGCTCGCGGTCGAGGCCGCGGAGGCCAAGCGAGGCGTGCAGGCGAAGTGACAAACCCCCGCATTGGGGTCGACCAAACCGCGAGTGAACTGAGACACTCGTCTTGATCCGGCCGGGGTACCGGCAGGACCACGTGCTGGGCTGGGGCGCCGCGTTTGTCGTGGACACGGCGCCCTTCCCCTTGCCCGCTGTGCGGCCCGTTGCCGCATAGGTGCGGGCATGAACCTTGCACCGGACCCGACTCGCCCCGCCGTACGTGCCCGACCCGTCATCGGCGTCGGATGGCTGGCCCGCGCCGGCAAGGACTCGGTCGCTTCCATCCTCGTGCGCGACTTCGGGTTCTCCCGGTACGCGTTCGCCGACCAGATGAAGGAAGCTCTGACCGTCCTGGACCCGTTCCTGGACGGGACCACGACGGTCTCCACCGCGGGCGGGATCGACGTGGCCTCCCGCGGGCGCACCACCGGCGCCGAGGTCGAACGGCTGCGCGAGTCGCTCTCGACGCTGGTGCTGCCTGACTGGCTCGGGTTCCCCGACGTCGACGCCGCGACCATCGACGCCATCATCACGTCGCTGGACCCGCGGCTGGACGGCACCTCGACCCTCTCGGACCGGATCGACGCCGACGGGTGGGAGGGTGCCAAGAAGCACCGCGTCTACGCCAGCGAGGTCCGCGGTCTCATGCAGCGCTTCGGGACGGACGCGATCCGCGGACACCTCGGGGATGACGTGTGGGTCCGGGCGCTGGAACGCGCACTGGTCCAGGACGAGTCCCTCGGCGGGGTGTACCCGGTCGTGATCTCGGACGTGCGTGCGCGGGTCGAGGCCCAGTGGGTCCACGCCCAGGCAGGCACCGTGTGGGAGGTGCGCCGCCCCGGCATCGTCGCGGTCAACGCCCACTCCTCCGAGTCCGGTCTGCCGAGCTCGATGGTCGACGGCGTGATCGAGAACTCGGGCACCCTCGACGACCTGGCCCAGACCGTCGCGACCCTGGTCAACGCGACCTTCGGCGCCTCCCCCGCTCGCGCCGCGGCCTGAGCGCACACCACCCCCGAACCTCACCGCACAGGAGCGATCATGCAGATCACCTTCGACCCCGCCCAGTCCGCAGCCCCTGCACGTCCCAGCGGCGGCGCCTGGCCCTTCAGCCTGGTCACCGCGACCACCACCATCGTGGCCGAGTCCATCACCGAGCTCGTCGCGCACCTGGTCGGCGAGACGTACGTCGGGCTCGACGACGACCAGGCTCTGCTGGCCCGCTACGACGCGGCCTGCACGATCGCGGGCATGACCCAGGCGCTGTACTGCGAGACCGCGCTGGACCCCGCGGCCGAGACCGAGGAGACCCTGACAGCCCTGCTCAGCGACCGCGGCCAGGGCGCCGTCGAGTTGCAGGGGCCGTGGACCCACGAGGTCCCGCTGGTGCTGGTGCGGACCGACTACGAGCCGTTCACCGAGATGAGCGTCCCCGGGGGCAACGTCGTCTTCGTCGACCCGTCGCACGAACGCGTGTTCCTGGAGTCCCTGGACCGCTTCGGCTTCGTCTCGTTCCTGGTCCACCAGCCACTTGGCAAGGGGTTCAGCGGGTGACTTTGGGACATTCCCAGCAGGTTCACCCACGAACTGTGCATGCAGACGAGGAGTCCGCAGAGAGACTGACTACAACTCACGAGGAGCACACCATGAGCACGGACACCGACACGACCGAGACCGTCGAGCTTTCCACCGTCGCGGCCAAGCCCCGCCGGCGCACGCGCACCTTCATCGCGATCGGCGTCGCGGCGACCCTCATCGCGGGCGGATTCACCATCACCCAGGTGGCCGGCGCCCGTGAGGCTGCCGCCGTCGAGCTCGCGCAGGCCGAGAAGACCTACGACGAGCTGGCTTCGGTCGCCTCGGCCCAGGTCCGCACCGCCGAGCGTTTCGGCGTCGACACCTCAGCGGTGACCAAGCTCCTGGAGCAGGGCTCCTCGCTGGACGCGACGGCCGAGTTCCGCGCTGCGATCACCGCCCTGACAGCAGCTCGTTCTGCGCTGGCGACCGAGATCGGCCTGGCCCGTGTCGAAGCCTCCGCGCTGGCGGAGGCTGTGGCTGCCCACCAGGGCGCCAAGGCTGAGCTGGACGCCCTGATCGCCTCGGCCCAGGGTGCGCTCGACGGTGCGCCGAACGCTGAGGCGGGCCTTCGTGACGCGCTGGCGGCGGGGATCACCGCAGCCTCGCAGGCGTCCGCTGTCGAGGTCGCCGGCGTCTCCACCGACGTCGGCGCCCAGAGCGCGGCCATCGTGGCGGCGCGTGACGCGCTCGCTCCCCTGGTCGAGCCGGTGACCGCATCGCAGGGTGCGTGGCAGGCGGCGGAGGACCAGCGGGTCGCGGCCGAGCAGGCTGCGGCAGCTGAGCAGGAGGCGGCTCGTCAGCGGGCGGCCGCCTCGACCGGTGGCTCCACCGCGAAGTCGGGCACCAGCACCAAGTCGGGTACGACCGGTGGCTCGACAGCGAAGTCCGGCGGCAGCGGCACCAAGTCCGGTACGTCCGGCGGTACGTCGAGCGGGTCGGGTTCGGGTACGAAGAAGCCGACCGTGCCGGTCACCCCGCCCAAGGGCGGCGGCAGCACCGGTGGTGGAAGCAGCGGTGGTGGCGGCGACATCAGCGTCGACACCTGCTTCGGCGGTGGCGGCTCGGGCGACTCCAACCAGTGCTGACCACCTGAGCGGCGCGACGGCCAACCGGCCGCACACCCGCTGAGCAGGACAACGAGAAGGCCCGGACCTCCACAGGTTCGGGCCTTCTCGCGTGCCCGCACGGGCGAGATCAGGTGTTCGAGGTTTCTGCGCATAGGTGCCGGGTAGGGACCGTGTGGCCTCCGCTCGTGCTCAAGCACGTGGGCCACGCACGCACCCGGGCCGTGGCCGGTCTCGGTGCGCAGGTGCCCGATCGACCAGCCCCGCGTGCAGCGCCGCGAGGGGCCAAGGAGGAAGCGCGATGCCCACAAGTAGACGCGAGACGTTCGGCTCCCGCCGGACCTCTCCCGGCAGGGGTCACAAGATCCTGGCCGGGGCCCTCGGACTCGGGCTCGGCCTGACCGGCACCGGCACCCTCGCCGCGAGCTCGGCAGCCGCGGAGACCCCGAGCATCGAGATCCCCGCGAACGCCGTCCAGAACGCCACGACGCAGAACCCGGACGGCACCTGGTCCTCCTACAAGACGAACTCGAAGATCGGCCTGGTCGCCGTCACCTCGACGCACGAGGCGTACCCCGGGTTCGACATGACCGTCGGCAACAAGAGCCCGCACTACAGCGCCGGGTTCGAGGCCACCTTCGGCACCCGGATCGCGCTGACCACGGTCATCGAGAACCAGGGCGACGCGCCGCTGACGATCAGCCAGTGGGCGACGATCTCCTACTTCGAGGCCCAGGGACTTCCCTCGCAGGCCCCGGTCCCGGTGCTGGAGCCGGGCGAGCGCATCACCTACGACTGGTCCTACGTGGTCGCCCGCGACCTGAGCACCAGCCTCCCGGGAGTGACGGCCACGCTCACGACCCCCGACGGGGTGTCCGAGCGCATCGGGAACCGCTTCCAGGACACCGGCGGGACCGGGGTCTACGGGTACTCCCGGTGGGTCGATGAGCCCATGGTCACCCTGACCAAGGAGGTCAACGGCGTCTCGGCGACCGACCCGGCCAGCGCCTACGTGGGCTCCGCCGGCGAAGAGGTGACGTACACGTACACCGTGACCAACAACCACCCCGTCGAGAAGCCCGGGGAGAAGTTCTACCCGGGCGCGACGATCCGCGTGCTCTCCCTCGTCGACGACGACACGAGCCTCGCCTCGTGGGTCCCGGTCACCGAGGAGCGCGGCGAGAACGAGATCCTCCCCGGCCAGTCCGTCTCGTGGCAGGCGACCGGCACGATCGGCGACGACCCGTCCACGGGCAGCGTCGAGCTCGCGTACATGTACGTCGCCAGTCCGCTGAGGGACCTGGGCGGCGCCAACTACCAGCTCCAGGCAGGTTCCTTGCCCAACGTCACGACGCACGTGCCGACCTCGCGACCTGGGTGGAACAAGTTCCCAGCGCCGGAGGGCTTCGACCCGGTGGAGGAGTACGTCTTGACTCCCGCCATGGCAGCCGTCGCGGGTGACTTCGGTGGCAACCTCAACTCTGGCACGCCGTCCGCTCCGGCCCCGGTCGTGCTGAACGCAGCGACGTTCGTACGGCCTGCCGTAGCGGTCGAGGTCACCACGCAGGCATCGGCCAACGAGGTCGAGGTCCCCGCGGACGTCTACGACACCGCCACCGTCACCGGCGACGTCCCCGAGGGCGCGACCATCGAGTTCGACCTGCACAAGGTCGCCGGACAGACCCCGCAGATCG